>JAGAEB010000116.1 GCA_017613335.1 Methanosarcinaceae archaeon | reverse complement strand
GTCATCTTGTGTCGGTCATCTTGTGTCGGTCATCTTGTGTCGGTCGTCTTGTGTCGGTCATCTTGTGCCGGTCATCTTGTGCCGGTCATCTTGTGCCGGTCATCTTGTGTCGGTCATCTTGTGTCGGTCGTCTTGTGTCGGTCATCTTGTGTCAGTCATCTTGTGTCGGTCATCTTGTGTCGGTCGTCTTGTGTCAGTCGTCTTGTGTCGGTCATCTTGTGTCGGTCGTCTTGTGTCGGTCATCTTGTGTCGGTCATCCTGTGAGCCATCTTCACTTTTTCCGTCCTTGGCGTTTCCGGAAAAACGATCATCGTTATCTGTTTATATTTTCAGGGAGATTCACCGATCATGCTCAGATTTGATCTTCATGTCCATTCGGAATATTCGAGAGACTGCCGTTCACCTGTCGAAGAGATCCTGAGATCGGCCCGGAGGCAGGGGCTCAACGGGATCGCCGTCTGCGACCACGATGATCCGGAAGGCGGCCGGGCCGCTCTCGAACTGGCGGAAAAAAAAGAGGAATTCAGAGATCTGACCGTTATTCCGGGCGTCGAGATCAGCACGTCCGAAGGACATCTTCTCGTTCTCAATCCGCCCTGCAGCATCCCGCCGGGACTGACGCCGGAAGAAACGATCCGGCGCATCAGAGAAGCGGACGTGCTGCGCAGAGCGTTCATCATCATCCCTCACCCGTACAGAAAAAGCGCGCACGGCATCGGACGGATCGAAGGCCTCGACGTTGATGGTGTTGAAACGTTCAATTCCAAAAACATCTTCGGAAACAGCAACAGAAAAGCAGAGAACGAAGCAGAACGCCTGGATCTCCCGAAGACCGGCGGCAGCGACGCTCATACGCCGGATCTTGTCGGAAGATGTTATACGACGATCCCTCTTCCGGCATCTGAAAACAATGCTGAAGATGTTCTGAAAGCTCTCAGAGAAGGAAGATCCGGGACCGGCGGAAAAACGACGCCCGTTTCCTCCGTCATCGGACAGATGATGAAAAATGTCATCAGAAGGCTCAAAAAGGCAGCAAAGGGAGATTACAGGGAATGGTAAAAAAAAGCCGGGCGGATGAATATCTGACGTGATGAACACCCGGACGGATGAATATCTGACGTGATGAACACCCGGACGGATGAATATCTGACGTGATGAACACCCGGACGGATGAATATCTGACCCTGACCGATGAACACATGACCGGAAAACAGCCATATTGTTTCGGAATGCATGACGGAAGAAGCCTCAGAATTTCCGGTCCGGATGCCCGGTGCCGGTCTGTCAAATCAAAAAAATATGATTTATGATGACTCGTCCGGGAGATTTTTCTTTTTTAGTCACCGGATCAAAAACAGATCAGTCAGACAGGATTACGATTGTAATCTTTTCAGGTAAAATGCCCGGCTCCCGCAAAAATCAAAAAGAGTTACTTTTAAATATTGTAATGATCATAATCAATCTGTCGATATGATCATAAATTCCTCAGGGAAGACCTGCCGTGATGATCTGATGATCTCATGAAAAAAGATCTCCCTGATGAACAAGATCATACGGATCAGAATAATCAAATCGAATAAAAAAAAAGCACCAGTCCGTCCCTACCGGGCTGATGCCTGTGCTTTCTCTGCGACAGCAAAGTCCACCGGAAAAAGCAATGGAAGTAATGCTGTGATCGTTTTTAACTTTTGCCGCAGATGCGGGATTACAGCCTGCAGCCATCCCGGTTTTCCGCCGGCCGAAACACCGGCAGATATCGGTCACATTCCTGACCGGAATGTTTCCGATAAAGCGTCCGGTGAAACGGCCGCCTGATCGGATGTCTGCCGTCCGTTATGCTTTTTTCAAAAACGAAACGCTGTCGGGGGTGCATAATACTTAAAAGAAATTTACAAGGTGAAGAGTTATGAATTTTAATAATTCATTAAAAATCATCGGCATCATGACAGCGATCATGATTGCCGTAACGCTCGGCATCGTTTCCGTTTCAGCGGCGGGAACGCCGATTTTCAACGGAACCGTCACAGTCGTCAACAACAGCTTCGCTCAGACAACCGTCCCCGTGGATTACATGAATCCCGGACAGTATGTCTATGCAGACACGGACGCCGGCATCCTGAATGCCGCTTACGACCAGCTGAACAACGGACCGAATGCTTTCACATACAACCTGACATATGCAAACGGAACATGGTCGATTTCAGACATCAACGGCTATGCGACCGCAGGAAATAAAAAATGGTACGTGTATGTAAACAACACCAGCCGTTCATACCTGGATCCGTCTTCACCCATACCCTCCGGAAGCATGGTTGCTTTCGTTTACACCAACAACCCCAAAAAAACGCTGACAAAGACGATCAATCTGTGTGACCGTTACATCCTCGCCGGCGTGACGGTTCAGAACAGTCCGACGACATTCTATCAGGGTAATGTTTCATCTTCTGCCGGAACATTCAATGTTACGCTCAATAACATTTCCTTCACGAATGTTTCGAACAATTCCGGACTCGGCGTTCTTATGAGGGGCGCAGCGCCCGGGACGTACACCTATTCACTCGGCGCAGGCACTTACAACGGAACGCCCTTTACCTGGCTGAACGACATCAACGGAACCTATCCGGACTGGAGTGCAACCGGTTACGGATATTCTATTTTCAAAGAATCCAACAACATCCTCACTGTGACGGATTCGCTTGAGAAATTCGACCTGACAGACGGTGAATCACTCATCATCATGATAACCGCCAGTTCATCAGGCGGCGTGATCCCGACCGGATATAACAACACGGCCGTGTCAGATCCGTACGGCACAGACTACTACCCTGATGCAGCAACACACATCTTAAAATTGACTCTTGTATGAGGAAAAAACATGGCAGGAAGTTTTTCCGGTAAGGCAGCATCAGCTGCCTTACTTCTTTTTTTAATATTATTCTGTTTTCTGACGCCGGCTTCGGCTGATTATGAAACATTTCACAGCAGTTTTTCCCGTGACGGCATCGCAGAAACGGGGCCGGTGGACTTTGATCTCTGGCTGGATTCTATGAAGGATGTGGAAGAACCTCAACTCATTGCAGCATCCGTTTATTACAGTTACGAAGACATCGGTTACAGAAGAGCAATATTGAGTTCGCCGGTCGTTGCAGGCAACAAAGTCTATTTCGGAACAGTGCCGGTCGCCGGGGAATCAGACTTTCCTGTCGGCATCTTCAGTTATTCTTTGGATTACCCGATTTATGAATATTCTTCTAACCTGATACTTCTTGACGGATACTGGCATATCGAAGCCGGCGTAGCCGGCGGTCTGACATATTCAGACGGGAAGATCTTTTTCGGCGGCGGCGACGGAAAACTGTACTGCGCGGATGCGGCCGGCAAAGGAAAGATTTCTCCTTACCCGACAACGATTGAGGATCCCGGTACGATCTTATGGGTGACGGACAGGATCGATGAGACAGACGTGACAGGACTTTCATCCGCGCCGCTTGTGTGCGGCGACAGAGTCTGGGTCACGTCGCAGATGCCGGCAGCACTTTATGGTTTCAATCTGACGACCGGCGCGCAGGAAATCCGGACGGATCTTGTATCCGGTGTTGCCGGACGGGCCTCGCCGTCCGTGAACGATGACGGATCAGTCATTTTCACGGCCGGAAGAAACGGAACGGCGGCGGCGGATGCCGTCACCGGAGAGATCATTTGGGCATTTGACGTCTCGGGCGCCGGGGGAACGCCTGTTTATTCGGACGGCTGTGTCTTTTTTGAAACAGAAGAAGATCTGTATTGTCTCAATGCCGCCTCAGGCGAAGAACAGTGGCACACGGCACACGCCGGAAATGCTACGGCTCCGGTTGTCACGGCGTCGATGGTCATTGCAAACGGCGACAACGGTCTGACGGCTTATTCCCGTGAGAACGGCGCGCAGATCTGGAACAATCCGACAGATGAAAATTCATCCGTCTCGCCGAATTCACCTGTCGCCGATGTCAGCAACAACGTCGTTTATTATACGCAGAATTATGATGACAGACTCGGCTTCGTCTATAAAGTCGATCTCACCGACGGCGCCACGCTCAACCGTTCGGCTCAGTCACTTTTTGTTGAAGACAATGAATTCATCTCATCTCACGATATCGACTATCTTTGCGATGAACTTTTTGAAGACGGTTTCGGTGCGCCCATCATCTATTCGTCGCCGGCGCTGGCGGATTCATCTCTGTTTGTCGGAACCGGAGAGTGCGTGCCGGAAGGATTCGATCCGGATGTAACAGATTTCGATTATTGGGAAGCTGTCGATTGCGGCGGCATGAGTTCCTTATGGTTCTTCGGCCTGCCGGATCATTACCAGGAAGTGTTGGCCGAGGCGGACGTCGTTCCGTATTACGGGGAGACGTTTGAGTCGGATGTCGGCGAGATCCGGTATGACACGGTTTACGGCGTTCTGGAGACAGGATCTTTCAGAAAAGAAGGCAACGGATATACAAGAATCTACAGCTACAGTCTGCAGGCTGACGATGACGGTGTCAGACTGGTCTCCGTCAAAGGTTACAGTGATAAAGACTGGTATATATATAAAAACGGAAATTTACTCGGAACATCGATCGATCCGGAAGAGCCGGTCAATATCGGAGATCAGCTGGTGTTTGCCTACGGCGGCACGCCCGATGATGCGGCTTATGTCATCAGGCTGACTGTTTCTGACATGATCTTTCCGTCTTTGTTCATATCGCCGAATGAAAAGGCAACGGGAGGAATGGTCCGGATGAATGTGCCGTCATCGTCATCAGGAACGCTTTATGCACGCGCCGCCGATGCAAAAGGAAACCGGATAAACGACCCTGAAATTGAATGGTCATCAGAAGGGCCTGTCAGGATCGTCCCCGACGGGGATTCGTGCATCTGGACGACAGATAATGTCAGCGGCTCTTCAGAAGCAGTGATCAGAGCCGTTCATACGGAAAGCGGCATGTTGCTGAAATCGGAGATCGTTTTCACAGTATACGACGAAGAGACGATCCGGGATATGATCCCGAAAAATTCGTCTGTCGAACAGACGGATACCTTCTTTACGGCCCGCGGCAATTATGCCAGAACAGGCGTCGCCGCAGGCGAAGGCCCGAAGACGCCGACGATCCTCTGGGACTGTCATTTCCCGGATGTGCAGTATACGACGCTCGTTGACGGCCATCCGGCTCTTTCCAGCGGAAACGTCTATGTCACGACATGGGGCGGCGCCATGAGCGGGGACGGTACGAGCGGCTACGGCGTCTACAGTTTCAATGCATCGACCGGAGAGCAGAACTGGTATTCCGAAACGATGATTTCCAGAACCGGCCTGACGGTCGTCGACGGCAGGATCTACGGAGGCGGCGGCTCAAGCCTCATGTGCGTTGATGAAAAGACGGGACAGCTGATCTGGTCGACCGGAAGTATCAGCAATGCCGCCTATATCGGCCTCACCTCCGTTCCGCTGATCTTCAACGATACGGTCTACGTCAGCGCCGTTTATGTCGACGAGCAGAAAAGAAAAGTCACGGAAAGCCTTTACGGCTTTACGCTTGATGACAATGACGGCGACGGAAAACCGGAAGAAATCTTCCGGCTTGATGCCGGCAGAGGAACCGGCATGTTTGCATCCCCCGCGCTTTCGCCTGCCGGCGAAAATTACCCGGCGGTCGTCTATGCGGCAGGAGACGGCGGCGTTTTTGCTGTCGATACGACCACGAATCAGAAGATCTGGTCATTCGATGCCGGCGCTTCCGGACAGGGAAAAGCAACATTCGGGGGAACGATTGATTACGGCGGAAACGGCATTTTTGTTTCGGGTCCTGCCTACAGAAACGGCTGCGTCTACTTTACTGTCAGCAATTCATCAAATTATTCCGGCGAATACGGTACAGGCATCTACTGCCTTGATGCTGTGACCGGTACGCTGAAATGGCACGATAAAGTCAACATCAGCAGTGTCAACACGCCGGTCGTCACAGAAGACAAAGTCCTCTTCGTCTGCGACGGCCTTTACGCCTACGATCAGGACGGCAATCGTCTCTGGTTCTGCGAAACAGAAGTGACCGAAAAAGCTGCAGCGACCGTTGCCGGAAATATGGCATATTTCGGCACCTACGGCGCAGGAAAACTCTACGCCGTCGACATCACGACGGGAGAAGTTGCATGGAGCTACAAAATGCCGCTGATCGCCGAAGGAACGAGTTGGTATTCACTCATCGAAGCAACCCCCTCCATAGAAAGCGGTATCCTGTATATCGGCTCTGAAAACGGCCATTTCTATGCTTTCAAAGATCCGGACATGCCTGACACGTTCACGATCACCGCTGCTCCGTCGAGAAACGGCGTCATCAGACCCGCCGGCGAAACGGTCGTCGAAAAAGGCGGATCCGTCGTCTGCACGATCAGCCCCGACAACGGCTGGCACATCGCAGATGTCCTCGTCGACGGCATTTCCGTCGGCGCCGTCTCGTCTTACCGGTTCAGCAATGTCGATGCGGATCACACGATCGCCGCCGTCTATGAAAAAGACGAGATGCAGCCCCGGCCGACGAGAGATACCGTCAGAGAACTCATCGCCTATCTGGCAAACGGCGATCCGCTCCGGAAAGATTACGATTATGATATCAATCATGACGGGAGGATCAACGGAAAAGACCTGATCCTTGCCGAAATGATGTCGTCCTGAAACGAAAAGGTGACAGAGATGGCGGCTGCCGGGAAAAACGGGAGATAGTCAAGGGTCGGAAAAACGAAACCGGCAGCTGAGGTTCATGTGTAAATTCTCCGGAGGTGGTCGAAAGGATCTGCTGATACCAAGACAGCATAAAACAAAAAACGGCTTATACCGTATTGTTTAAAGGACATAGACACAGTCACTGCCGGCCGGAATCGAAAGATTCCGGCCTGTTTTTATTTTTTTGCTTTCTTTCTGATTCCTTCCTGACGATTTCTGCCGTCCCTTTTTTTCGGAAAAACGACAGACCTTATCCTTCATCCGGATACCGGTCGTCTGTCTTTTTGACTGATTCCCTGTTTTAAGGACCTTATAAGATTCCGTACAGTTCCTTGGATAATTCCGGGAAATATATATCACCTGTGAATCCATCGCAGAATAATATAAAAACAGATTTAAAGTGATACGTTTTCCCTCCGCATACGATCCGCAGGAGTGATCGGAATGACAGGAAAAAAGAAGAAACAGAAAAAAAGGGTTCCTGAAGACGTCTGTCTCATGGACGACATTTTCATGACACATGTTTTCAGGAACAGGAAGGAACTCGTCCGGAAAATGATCTGCACGGTCATGGAAAAACCGGATATTGATATCGAATCCGTCAGCATACAGCACAATCTCAAACGCGCCGACAGGAGCCGGGGCGTCATCCTCGATGTTTTTGCTGTCGGAAAAGACAGCAGAAAATACAACATAGAAATTCAGGGAGAAGGAAAAAACGCTTCTTTTGCCCGCGCACTATACCATTTTATGGCTCTCGGTATTGAATCTTTGGACGAAGGCTGCAGATTTGACCATCTCCCTGACATTTACATCATATTTATTACAAAGGGCGATTATTTTAAATCAGGATTGCCTTTGTATCATATTGAATTCATAATTCTCGAAAAGAATGAGATCGTCAGAAAAAGCAAAGTACACATCATCTATGTCAACGGTTCTTACAAAGGAGACGACAGAATAGGACATCTTGTCCACGATCTTGCATGCAGCGATTACCGGAAGATGTATATCCCGGATTTCGCAAAAGCCGTCAGATATTACAAAAATACGGAAGGAGGTAAAAAACCGATGAGATTTTTAAGAGAAATTGCTGAAGAAATGGCTGAAAAAATGGCAGAAGAAAAGGCTGAAAAAATGGCGGAAGAAAAGGCTGAAAAAATGGCGGAAGAAAAGGCTGAAAAAATGGCGGAAGAAAAGGCTGAAAAAATGGCGGAAGAAAAGGCTCGGGAAAAGATACGGAAAGAAAGAAAACTCGCAGAAGAACGTCTGCGTGACTCGTCCCTCCGTTCAATCAGAAGCGTTATGGACAATCTCAAATGCCCGGCGGACCGGGCAATGGATATCCTGAATATTCCGATGTCCGAAAGAGAGACTTATTACAGCCGGCTCTGAAAAAAGCCCGGGAAAACACCTATTCTGAAAAAGAAGACATCTCCGCGTTCATTTACCTGTCTGTCCTGATGACAGACAGCTTTTTCCCGCCTGCGCTTATTTCCGGTTTTGCCCTGCGATGTCCTGATTTTCTGCCCGGTCTCTGCCCGGCCGTCATTCAGGCCGACGGCATCTCTGAGAAAGCCGGTTTTCATATTTTTTAAGATATCTGACAGTTCCTGATCAGTATTCTGAAAGAGACAGCTGATCCTGAATCGGAAAAGATCATGAAAACGGAAAATAAAGAAAAACGAAGGATAAAAACAAAGGAAGAAAATGACGGCGGAAAAACGAAGGAGGAAAACAAAAAACGGATCAAATTATTAAAAAGAAGACTCCGCCGGACATCTGATCATGCCGGCCTGACGGCAGTCAAAATGATATCCGGCAGTGATATCCGGTGAACTGTTCACGGATATCATCTGAACAGAATACCTGCCGTTGATTCTTCTTTTAATAAATATTTGATAAAATTGATCTGAAATATCAGTTCTCGAGGACGATCTCAATGTTGATGTCTTTCGGAACCTGGATTCTCATCAGCTGTCTGAGGGCACGTTCGTCTGCCGCGAGGTCGATGAGTCTTTTGTGGACACGCATCTGCCAGTGATCCCAGGTCGCGGTACCTTCACCGCTCGGGCTCTTTCTGGTCGGAACGATCAGTTTTTTTGTCGGCAGCGGGACAGGACCTGCAATGCTGACACCTGTTCTTTCGGCGATTGCTTTGACCTGGTCACAGACGCTGTCAAGGTCTGCCGGGCAGACGCCGGATAATCTGATTCTTGCTTTCTGCATGGTATTGCCTCTGAAAAAATGAAAAGAAAAGGAACGGAAAAATCCGTTCCTTTTCCTCAGAAAGAATTTACTCCTTCTTCTTGATGGAGAGGCAAACACCTGCAGCGATGGTCATACCCATATCACGGATAGCGAATCTGCCGAGCTGCGGGATTTCTTTTGCGACTTCGAGGACCATCGGTTTGGTCGGCTTGAAGGTAACGATTGCCGGGTCACCTGCTTTGAGGAAGGTCGGGTTTTCTTCTTTGACCTGACCGGTCTTCGGGTCGAGCTTCTTGTCGAGGGACAGGAACATACAGGCGGTCTGGGAAGTGTGGGTGTGGAAGACCGGGGTGTAGCCTGCGGTGATGGCGGACGGGTGCTGGAGAACGACGATCTGGCCGGTGAACTCGTCGACGACGGTCGGCGGGCATGCCTTGGAACCACAGACGTCGCCTCTGCGGACATCGTTCTTGCCGATACCTCTGACAGACCAGCCGATGTTGTCGCCCGGAATTGCCTGCGGGATTGCTTCGTGGTGCATTTCGATGGACTTGACTTCACCGCCGGCGCCGGACGGCATGAAGACGACCTGGTCGCCGACTTTCATGATACCGGTCTCGACTCTTCCGACCGGGACAGTACCGATACCGGAGATGGTGTAGGCATCTTCGACCGGGATTCTGAGCGGGAGGTCAGTCGGTTTCTGCGGTTCTTTGAGGTCATCGAGGGCCGGGATCAGGCACGGGCCTTTGTACCACGGCGTCTTCGGGGACAGGGTGGTCATGTTGTCGCCTTCGAAGGCGGAGACCGGGATGAACGGAACCTGGTCCGGCTTGTAGCCGATCATCTTGAGGATGGAGGAGACCTGTTCCTTGACTTCGTTGTATCTCTGCTCGCTGTAGTCAGCTGCGTCGATCTTGTTGACGGCGACGATGAGCTGGTTGATACCGAGAGTCTTGGAGAGGAAGATGTGTTCCTTGGTCTGTGCCATGACACCATCCGGTGCTGCGACGACGAGGATTGCCGCATCAGCCTGAGAGGCACCGGTGATCATGTTTTTGACGAAGTCTCTGTGGCCCGGGCAGTCGACGACGGTGAAGTAGTACTTCGGGGTGTCGAATCTCTTGTGGGCGATATCGATGGTGATACCTCTGGCTCTTTCTTCTTCAAGGGAGTCCATGACCCATGCAAAGGCGAAGGATTCTTTTCCTTTCAGTTTGGCTTCTTCTTTGTATTTCTCGATGATGTGGGCCGGGACTGCACCGGTCTCGTACATAATTCTGCCGGTAAGGGTGGATTTACCGTGGTCGATGTGGCCGATGACGGCTAAGTTCATGTGCGGTTTTTCTGCTGCCATGCAATTAACTCCTAAATTTTTAATTATCTTTGAAAAATAAATTTCAAATGTAAGAATCGGATCCGGGAGAACCCAATCCTTTGACGGAACTGATACAGAGACCATTAATCCCGAAATTTCCGGAACATGTGATTCAGTATCATTCTCTTTTCTCTTTCCGGAAAATATGATTTCAGTATCAGCCGGAACACACAGATATTCAGACAGATAAATCCGGATATGCTGCGGGCAATAGAATGCTGAGTACCTGAAAAGGTATTCAGCTATATATATTTTCGTTAAAGAACGTCGTGAAAGACAGGATAGACCGATATCATACCGGAAAGACGGATGACGGACCGGCCGGGCTCAGACAGATCCGCCGGACGGAATTCCCTGAAAGGACCGGGAACATGAGGGTTCTTTCCGCAGGAATGTACCGTCCGGGCGGTCTGACTGAGGCTGCCTGTTTTCCGGTCGGTCTTCTGATCAGATTTCCGGTATGAGAACAGCCGCCTCACATATCGAGGTAGTCGGCTGCCTTCGGGAGTTCCTTCTTGAGACCCTTTCTTTCTCTGATCTGGGCGACGACTTCACCGACCATGCTTCCTGGAACGAGATCGAATCCGCTGAATTCGAGGTTCCACATGGCACGGCCTTCTGTTGCGGAGCGGATGTCGCCGGCGAAACCGAAGAGTTCGGAGACCGGTGCGCGTGCTTCGATCGTGGTCAGGTCACCTTCATTGCCCATGGCAATGATGATACCGCGTCTGCCCTGGATCTCACTGATGGCGCCGCTCATGAGGTTCTGCGGAACCTGGATGAAGACTTTCTGGTACGGCTCAAGGAGGCTGTCTTCGGCCATGAGCATACCTGCCTGGATTGCCTGTCTGGAAGCCGGGATGATCTGGGCCGGACCTCTGTGGATGGCATCTTCGTGGAGCTTGGCATCACGGAGGATGACTTTGACGTTGGAGACCGGTTCTCTTGCGAGCGGACCTGCTTTCATGACTTCTTCGAAACCGTCGAGGACGAGTTCCATCGTTTCGTTGAGGTACTGGATACCTTTGGTCATGTCGAGGTACATGTTGGTACCGTAGATGCCTGCGATGGATTTGGCTTCTTCTTTGTCCATGCCTGCTGCGATGAGTTTTTCTCTTCTCTCGAGTTCTTCCATTCTCATGGAGATCTCGCCTTCCTTGATCAGGTTGACGATCTCCGGTGCGAGCGGCTCGATGTCGATGTAGAAGCGGTTGTGTCTGTTCGGAGACTTACCTTCGACATTCTGGACTTTTCTCTTGACGGTCTCGCGGTAGACGACGATCGGCGGGTTGGTGATGATCTCGACACCCTTGTCACGTTCGATCCTGTGGGCGATGACTTCGAGGTGGAGTTCACCCATACCGGCCATGAGGTGTTCACCGGTCTCTTCATTGAGCGTGATCTGGAGAGTCGGGTCTTCTTTGGCGACCTGTCTGAGGACTTCGACCAGTTTCGGAAGATCCTTGGTGTGTTTTGCTTCGACGGAAACGGTGATGACCGGCTCGCTTGCGTGTGTGATGCTTTCGAACGGGGTCATGTTTTCGAGCGTCGTGATCGTAGAACCGACGATGGCGTCTCTCAGACCGGTAACGGCTGCGATGTTACCTGCCGGGATGGATTCCACGTTGATTCTTTCCGGACCCATGAAGATACCGACGTTCTGGATACGGCTCTTCTTGGTACCGGCGCCGGAGGTGTAGACTTCAAGACCGCTTGTCAGCGTACCGCTGAAAAGTCTGCCTGTTGCGACTTCACCGGCGTGCTTGTCCATGGAGATATCAGTGACCATGAATGCGAGCGGGCCGTTCGGGTCTGCCTTGAACATGGATTCGGCAATGGAGGACGTCATGTCGCCGTGCCAGATGACTTTAACTCTGTCTGCCTGTGCCTGGATCGGATTCGGCAGGTGGCCGATGACCATGTCGTTGAGAACTTCATGGAGCGGGCATTTCTTGGCAAGACCCTTCATGTCGCCGTTGTTGCAGTACTGGAAGATGTCGTTGAAGTTGATGCCGGTCTTTTTCATCATCGGAATGCTCGTTGCCCAGTTGTAGAGCGCAGAACCGAATGCGACGGTACCGTTTGCGGCGTCGACTCTCCAGCCTTCCTTGTACTTTTCTTCGTTCATGTTTTTAATGAGCTTGTTGACGTGGTCGATGAGCTTTCCGAGTCTGATCTGCATGTCGCCGCCGTTGACCTGAAGCTCGTTGATCAGTCTGTCGACTTTGTTGATGAAGAGGACCGGCTTGACGTGTTCTTTGAGAGCCTGTCTTAAAACGGTCTCAGTCTGCGGCATCGTACCTTCAACGGCATCGACGACGACAACAGCACCGTCGACGGCGCGCATGGCACGCGTCACGTCACCGCCGAAGTCGACGTGACCCGGCGTGTCGATGAGGTTGATGAGGTATTCTTTACCGTCGAACTGGTGGACCATTGAAACGTTGGATGCATCAATGGTGATACCTCTTGCCTGTTCTTCTTCATCGGAGTCCATGAAACACTGTTCACCGGCGAGCTCCATGGAGATCATACCGGCACCTGCGAGCAGGTTGTCGGATAACGTCGTCTTTCCGTGGTCAATGTGGGCAACGATACCGATGTTGCGGATCATTTCCGGGTTTTTCATCAATTTCGTCACACGTTCAACCATTTCTTTCCTTTTACCCATATTACGACCTTTGAATTTTGATTGTGGGAGATAGTCCGGCAGATGCCGGCGGGGAAGTTGTTCCGGCCGGAAGGCCGGTACGGATCATATAAGAATTGTATTCAGGCGTGTCTGTCATGACCGGCTGGCCGCCTGATCCGGCTGTCTGATCGATGTCAGATACAGAGGAATTCAGCTGACAGGACACGTATTTTTCCGAAAACTCATAAAACAGCAGTTTCAGGCACAGACCGGATCTGCATGATATTTCCGGAAAAACGGAAAATCATGCAGGATCCGGAAGGATCCCTGAAGGAGACCGCCCGTTTTCCGGACGGATCTCCGTCTGAGATATCCTGCGGGATCCGGATGCCTGACAGTAACGGGGTCAGCCCGCTTATCTTGCTGCCTTTGCAACTCTTTCTTTGGCGTCTTTGCGGCTGACGGAGAAGCTCTTTGCATCGCCGTTGGATGCTGCAAGAAGTTCGCTTGCAAGGCATTCGGCAACAGAGCGTCTGGATTTGAAGGAGGCCTGTCTGGTACCGACAGCGATGTAGCGCAGAGCTGTATCGACACGTCTCTGCGGAGCGGTATCGACAGCTTTCGGAACGGAGATGCCGCCGTACTTCAGTCTGACGACTTCTTCTCTCGGACCGGCGTTGGCGATGGCGTCGACGAGGACCTGGATCGGGTTCTTCTTGGTCTTGTTTTCGATGATCGTGAAGGCTTCTTCGACGGTCTTCATTGCGAGCTGTTTTTTGCCGGTGTTGCAGCCGCCTCTCATGAGGTTGTTGACGAGACGCTCGACGATGGAGATCTCGGATTTGTTGAACTGCTGTCTGGCGTGCTTGCCGCTGGAGTGCGGCAGGTAGACCGGTTTTAAGCAGACGTATCTTTTGATACCGAGGTCGGTGACTTCGACTTCGGAGGCATCCCATTTTCCAAAAATTTTGACATCCATGAAAATCATCTCCCGGAAAATTATCTTCTCGGTTTCTCAGTTCTTCCGATAACCATCTGCGTCAGCGGAACGTTGTTGACAGCGATGACTTTGAAACGGACACCCGGAATGTCACCCATTGCACCACCCATGCGGCCGCCGATCCTTTCGACGGTGACTTCATCGTGTTCATCGATGAAGTTGATGGCGCCGTCACCCGGACAGAAAGCAGAGACCTGCTTACCGTTCTTGATGAGCTGGATCCTGACGCATTTACGGATAGCGGAGTTCGGCTGTTTGGCTTCGACACCGACTTTTTCGAGGACGATGCCTCTTGCCTGCGGCGCACCGCCGAGCGGGTCTGCCTTCACGTTGAGGCCGAGCATGCGTCTGTTGAACTCGTGGTCTTTCCATCTGGCGGCCAGTCTCTGTTTTTTGAGGATCTGACCGGCATATTTTCCATTTGTCATTTTCTTCACTCCGTTATCAGTTTTCAATCAGGTTTAAGATGTCGGAGTCGCCGGCGTCAAGGACAGCCATGGCTGCAATGACGAACGGTTTACCGCAGATCGGACCAAGTTCGCGGCTGGTGCCGTTGTAGGTGTAGACCGGAACATCGGATTCTTCGATCTTCTTTCTGGTGTCTTCAGGGCAGTTTTTGGCAAGGACGACCATTTTCGCATCGCCGGAGACGGAAAGCTCGACGGATCTCTTGGATCCGATGGCAACCTTTCCGGTCTTGACTGCCTTGATTAATGATTTATCAACATTGATATCCATTTTCTATACCTCATAAGATTGTCTTTAAAAACAAAAAACCGCAGAATGCGAAACAGAAAAAGGATCGTTTAAGCTGCTTCTTCTTCGTCCCCGTCGTCTCTCAAAGAAATAGTGACGGAAACATCCACAGTTTATGGAAGTTCATAAAGAGAGGATGGTAGAAAGAGAACCTTAGAATATAAAGGTTGCGATGAAAAAACGTCTTAAAAATGAGACCTGTCAGAAGGCAGACAGAGCGGACAGGATATCTGTGCAGATGAAGGCAGAACGGCTGCGAAGATGAAAGATCGTTTGAAGACAGATGTCCGCACGGACCAGATTCTGCGGACGGCTGTGAGGACAGGATGGAAAAACCCGTCTTCACAGCCTGCCGGACACGCGGATTTCTGAGCTTACAGCCCTTTTCCGATGTGGGTTTCTTCGGGAATCAGTCCGATGATGATGCTTTCGATCTTCATCGGCGCCAGTTTCACGGTCAGGTCGACGGCATCGCGGAGTTTTACTTCGCTGTCGGCGTAGATCGTGAAAAGGACGTCGCCTTTTTTGACAGGGTGGCCGGCTTTGATATTCAGAATGACGCCTGCGCCTTTGTCATTCGGAGAGCCGGCGGCGCGGACGATCCTGACGAGAGCTTTGTTTTTGATATACGTCAGATAACCGTTTTTGTCGGCGCGGATCTCGTGGCTGTACTTGCCGGGAGAGAGTTTGTCGGATGATATGTCTTTTATGCCGCCCTGAGCTTCGACGATCTCGCGGAATTTGGCAAGAGCGGCGCCCGAGGCAAGAATTTCACGGGCCTTCTGTTCACCGTCGGCAATGCCGTTCATTTCCAGAAGCATGCCGGAAACGGAGCAGGCTTTGTCGATGACGCTGATCGGATGATCGTAACCTTCGAGGATACGGATGGCTTCGATCGATTCAACGGCAGGACCGATGCTGTAGCCCAAAGGCTGGTCGCCGTAAGTGATCGCACATTTGACATGGATGCCCACGCGTTCGCCGAGTTCGACGAACTGACGGGCAAGTTTTTTGGCATCTTCCGGGGAATGCACTTTTGTTTCAGGACCGACGGGAATGTCGATGACAAGGAAATCAACGCCCATGGCGAGTTTTTTGGACATGATCGATGCGATCATCTGTGAATCGGGATCGATGCTGAGCGGATATTCAGCTTTGATGATGATGTCGTCGGCCGGCGCCATCGAAAAGCCGCCGCCCCAGGCGATCGTTCCGTTCGTTTTCTCGGCGATCGAGCGCAGTGCCGCTGCGCTGAAGGAGACATTCATGAAAAGTTCGACGATATCAGCCGTGCCGCAGGCACTGCTGATGGCGCGGGAAGATGTCTTGGGGATGAGAAGACCTGCCGCGGCAACGATGGGGACGACAAGGAGAGTGATCTTGTTTCCCGGAAGGCCTCCGATACTGTGGAAATCGAAGACAGGTCTGTCAAAATCGACCATATCGCCGAACTCTGCCATGGAGCGGGTGAGATCCGCTGTTTCGCGGATGTTCATGCCGCGGATATACATGGCAGTGATATAGGAAGCAAGTTCGATATCGGAGAGCTGTCTTTCGGAGATGTCGCGGACGAGTTCGCGGATCTCTTCGCCGCTGAGTTCAAGGCCGTCCATTTTCCTGCGGATGATCTCAATGGAGGCAGGTCTTGTCGTTGCCGTGATCGTCATCGTATCGTTGTCGCGGATGTCATACGGACGCCAGCATCTTTCATAGAGGGCGACAGATCCTTTCAGGAGGGAGATTTCAGTCGTCTGGACAAGGGCAATGAACGAGTCTTTGCCGTCTCTGACGCGGACCCTGTCAAGGCTTTTGACGCCGAGTTCTGCGGCGTCGTCCGTGTGAAGGACGATCGAGCAGTCACCTGAATCAACTTCGAGTATTTTGGCTTTCAGTTCCATAACTATCACATATGTTTCTTCTGATCGGGCGGGTGTTAAAATCTGATGCGTCCGCTTATTCAACGTATCCCCATTTGTCAAGAGCGGTTTTGAGTTCACCGTGCGTCTTCGCATATTCCGGCAGAGAAATGCCGGCGTAGGCAGCATCGACAGCCTGGGACATGGCGCGGGCGCCGCCGAGGATGCCGTCCGGATGGCCGGCGACACCGCCGCCTGCCTGGATCTGGACATCGTTGCCGCCGATATCGACGATCTTTTTGACGACACCCGGATAGACGCCGCCGGAGCAGACCGGCATGATCGCTTTGTACGGAACGTTGTCTTCCGTGCAGGCTTTCTGGTTGAGGAGCGTTTCCGTCGGGTCGCCGTTCATTTTTCCGGCGCCGAACGCGCCGATGTGGAGCGCATCGCCGCCGCACATACGGGCGAGTTTTGAGATGACGGTCGTTGAGATGCCGTGTTCTCTGTTGCGGGTGAGAGCCCCGTGCATCGTTCTGTGGATATGGAGCGGGAGTTTTATCGACGGATCTTCGGCGACAGTCTGAACAGCGGTGAATCCGGTCGTCAGGATGTCGATCATGAGTTCTGTTGCGCCGAGTTCCTGCGCTCTGTCGGCGAGTTCGAGGATCCTGTCGGAGCGTGTCGAGATGTTCACGGCAAAGATCATCCGGTGTCCGGTCTCGCTTCTGACGCGGTCGATGGCTTCGGCCACGGCGGAAACGCGCTCTTCGAACGGACAGAATTTCTGGTCGGAGAGCGTTTCGTCGTCTTTTCCGTTCGTGAGGCCGCCGAGGCCTGCCTGATAGACATAATCGGCCGTCTGTTTCGGAGAAAGGCCGATCTTGGGCTTCACGATCGTTCCGACGAGCGGTTTTTCCGGTCTGTCGAGAATTTCACGAAGACCTGCCGTACCGAATTTGGGGCCTTTGAACTGTTCAAGGATCGACTTCGGGAAAAAGACGTCTTCCAGGCGGATCCCCTGCGCTTCGGACAGCCCGAAAAGGTTTCCGGCAATGACGCTCAGGATCTGCGGAACACCGCCGATATCGATGCTGAAATCATCAGCAGGATAAGCGACTGTGATCTTATTGCCGTCGATCTTCGTGACTTTTCCGGCGTATCTGCTGAAAATCTCTTTGTCGAGACCGGAAACAGCTGTCCACGTTCCGGTAGACTGTTCAGCGGCGATGGCCGCTGCAACATTTTTCATGTCTTCGTCCGTTTTGACCGTATATTCCGTAAAAACATAATCTTCAGGGTCAAGGTTCTGACCGAGAGCCAGATAATCTTCAGAATATTTTACCATGGAAATTCCTCGATGAATAGTGATTCGGTGAAAGTGTCAGAGGAGCGGTGAAGCAGATGCGCATCACAGGTGCAGTGAGTCACAGGTGCAGTGGATTGTAGGTGCAGTGAGTCACAGGTGAAGTGAATTGCAGGTGCAGTGCGTTGCAGGTGCAGTGAGTCACAGGTGAAGTGAGTCACAGGTGCAGTGAGTCACAGGTGCAGTGAGCAACAGGTGCAGTGAGCAACAGGTGCAGTGAGCAACAGGTGCAGTGAGCAACAGGTGCAGTGAGTCACCGGTGCGACATCTGTTCTTCGATGATGATGCGCTTTCGTGTAAAGCTGATAAGTGTCATCAGAGTGATCCGTTCGGGCTTTTCCGAACCAGCGCTGAACGGATGTTCTGACCTTGTCCGGACTGACGAGTCCGTCTTCGGTGATAAAAGCTGTAATGTATTCTGCAGGCGTGATGTCAAAAACGGGATTTCTGACGCGGACGCCTTCTGGAAGATCTTCGGGGCTGATGACTTCCGAAATATCTCTTTCTTCGATCGGGACTTCCGATCCGTCGGCGTACCGCGGCGTGAATTTGTATGTTTCGGCGCATGATCTGAACGGGACGCCGGCTTCGGCAGCGGCGAGCGCGATCTGGGATGTGCCGATCTTGTTGGCGAGATCGCCGTTTTCGCAGATCGTATCGGCGCCGACGAAGATCAGATCGATGTCAGGCATGAAACGGCGGACGGCGCTGTCGATGATGAGCGTGACAGGAACGCCGGCGCCGGCCAGATCGCGGATCGTCAGAAGCCCCTGCCGCCAGGGTCTCGATTCCGTCGCGTAGACTTCGATCTTTTTCCCCTGCCGGTGAGCTTCGATGATCGGCGCCAGGGCCGCTTTGCTGTTGCAGTGTGTGAGAATGCGGTCGCCGTCTTTGATGAGGGCGGCGCCCGTCCGGGCGATCTCGGAGACGGCCTGCACGGAATTATGGCAGAAAACAGCCGCAGCATTCATGACTTTCAGACGGAGTCCTGCGGCATCGATCCCGTCGCCCGCCTCGTCGACGGCTTTCATGACGGCCGAGACGCCGTTGTGAAGAGAGACAGCTGTCGGGCGGGCATTCAAAAGAGCATCGCTCTCAGCATAAAGAAGAAATTTCAGTTCATCGACATCGTTTCCGTGATACGATTCGGCAACGTTTCCCAATGATTCGGCCGCTTTTCTGGCAATCAGTCCGGCGCCGCGGATCTTCATGGAACGGATCGCGTCAGCGGTCGTTTCCGTCAATAGTTCATTCTGATCGTCTGAAATCATGAAATTCCCCACATCATTTCCGTAATCGTGATATCGTTCCGGAAATATGTCATAGTCTATGCAGGAACGGATATAATAATTTTTATCCGCCGTCATAAAAAAAGTAATGAACGGCATTGAACGGAACATTTGAACGGAACCGTTACCGGACAGATGATTCGAAGCCGGGAAATATTTAATAGCATAAAGGAAATAGTGAAAAATGTCACATATGAAAACGGAATACAGAAACATCATAAATTAAAGACAGTGAAGGAGATATTTATGACATTTTCAGGGTTACCCGAAAAGAAATCCGGAAATAAACCGGGGATCGTGTCAGCATTGATCATTATGATGCTGACGGCAGTTTTTGTTTCAGCGGCGTCCCTTCCCGTAAGCGCAATGACGTTGACGGATGACGGAACGGTTCTTCCGGAAGGTGTTCTGACGGGGTCGTCAGTCCCGACGATTCTGACAACATCTCTGCCGAACGGAAAAGTCAATCAATCTTACAGCGCTCCGATCTCAGTTTCCGGCGCAACATCGATAAATTAAGTTTTACGGGAGGCAGCCCCGGCAATATGTCTCTCGTCAATGATAACGGACAGGTAAAACTTGCCGGAACGCCGACTTATGCCGGAACGTTCAATGTGACGATCAATGCATCAAACGGAGACGGTTACGCCCTCAAGACCCTTAAATTGGTCATTGAAGGAGCGCCGTCTCTTCCGACCATCAATACGGCTTCTTTGCCGAACGGAAAAGTCAATGAATCGTACAGCGCGCCCATTTCCGTCAGCGGACCTTCCCCGATCACCGTTTATGTTTCAGGGATCCCTGCCGGCCTTGATTTCGTCAACGGAAGTCTTACCGGAAAGCCGACGACTGCGGGCACATATAATGTAACAGTCAAAGCAACGAACAATGCCGGAACAGTCACAAAGAACCTGACGCTGACAGTGACGGGAACGACTGTAAAACCTGTCATTTCCACGTCTTCCCTTCCTGATGGAAAAGTCAATCAGTCATATACAGCAACGATCAACATTACAGGATCAGCGCCGATGAACGTTTCCGTCTCAGGATTCCCGAAGGGTCTCAATTTCTCAAACGGCACATTTACCGGAAAGCCGATCGCGGCGGGCTCATATAATGTGACGGTCACTGCCGTCAACAGTGCCGGAAGTACGACGAAAGTCCTGAAGATGAACATCACAGGAGAATCCGCAGCGCCGTCCGTGGAGACAAATTCACTGCCGGACGGAAAAGTCAATGAATCGTATAATGCCTCTCTTGTCATTACGGGATCGGCGCCGATGAATGTTTCCGTTGCAGGATTACCGTCCGGGCTGACGATTTCAAACAATTCGATCACAGGAAAACCGACAGCTTCCGGAACATATAAGATTGTGATCAATGCATCGAACAATTTCGGAACAGTATCGAAGACACTGACTCTGAATATCACAGGAAATGCTGTCCCGCCGGTGATCGGGATCACTGCATTCCCGGACGGAAAAGTCAATGAATCATACAGTGCGGATCTCCGGCTTTCCGGAACACTTCCGATGATGATGAATGTCAGCGGACTTCCGCCGGGGATCGAACTTTCCGATTCGGGCATCCTTTCAGGAAAACCGACATACGCCGGGACATTCAATGTGACGATCAAAGTCTCGAACAGTGCAGGAAATGCAACGAAAACGCTCAGAATGAATATTTCAGGAGATTCTGAGCCCACACCGGCTTCGAAACCGGCGATCAGCGCATCATACCTTCCGGATGCGAAAGTCGCTGAATATTACAGCGCGGATATCGGACTCACCGGATCGCTCCCGATGAATATTTCCATCACAGGCATGCCTCAGGGATTTTCTTTCTCGTCGGGCATTCTGTCAGGATATCCGCAGACGGCGGGAAACTATAATGTGACGATCACGGCTTCCAACAGCGCAGGGAATGTCACGAAAACGCTGCCGCTGAAGGTCACATCGAACCAGACGAAACCGGTGATCGGCATATCATCCCTTCCGGCCGGAAAAGTCGGCGCATATTACAGTGCCGATCTTAAGATCACCGGAACGGCACCGATTAAAATTTCCGTATCGGGCATCCCGGCAGGGCTTACAATCACGCCGTCCGGCGTTCTTTCAGGATATCCGAAAGCACCCGGCACATACAACGTGACGGTCAAAGTTTCCGACATGACGGGAAACACGTCAAAAACGATGAAGATGAACATCACGGCGCCGAAAACGATCCCGAATGCAAAAACAGCCGTTCCGAAGATAATCGGCATGTTCATCACAGGCAATTCATCCGATCTGTCCTATGATGTCAATAATGACGGTATCGTCGACGGAAGAGATCTGATCATCATCCAGTACAACACATACATGTGATGACAAAAAGAACATGTAATGATAAAAAGAAAAAAAACACAAAAACAATAAAAACGCAGTCGAGAACAGAATAAAAACGGACTGCCGGAAGATACGCATCACAAAACAGGAAGACAAAATGCGGATTCTTCCGGACAGACATCGAGGCGGTCAGGGTATCCCGGCCGCCTTTTTTTTATGCACGACCGATTTTATGCGTATTCCGGAAGCCCGGAGAACAACTGCTGTGTCGAAATTCGTTTCGCGGAAAAGAATTCTGCGGCGATGCATGAGGCAACGAAGCATGAGGCAACGAAGCATGAGGCAACGAAGCGTGAGGCAACGAAGCGTGAGGCAACGAAGCGTGAGGCAACGAAGCGTGAGGCAACGAAGCGTGAGGCAACGAAGCGTGAGGCAACGAAGCGTGAGGC
>JAGAEB010000115.1 GCA_017613335.1 Methanosarcinaceae archaeon | reverse complement strand
CCTTCACTGTGCCTTCACTGTGCCTTCACTGTGCCTTCACTGTGCCTTCACTGTGCCTTCACTGTGCCTTCACTGTGCCTTCACTGTGCCTTCACTGTGATTTCACTGTGATTTCACTGTGATTTCACTGTGACTTCACTGTGACTTCACTGTGATTTCACTGTGACTTCACTGTATCACTTTACTATTCACGCTTCACTGTATCACTTCACTTTACGCTCCTCTTTACACTTCATTTCAGGTCCGGTCTCATTTCAGTTCCCTTTCTGATGCCGGCCTTATTCCGACAATTATATCTGGTTAATAATATGATCCCGGAAACCAAAACACAGGAATCGTGTCTCCGTATCTTCGGCCTCAGAAGCCGTCTGATCAGAAAAGACGACGATATCTGCAAAGCTCTTGAAGACGCCTTTTCAGAAAACGGCATATCGCCTCAGGAAGGCGACATCATCGTCATTGCCGAATCCGCGCTTGCGACCGCCGAAGGAAATATCATTCCTCTGGCCGACATTGTTCCTTCCGACAGCGCGATCAATCTTGCGGCGGACTGCCGGCTGGATCCCCGCGAAGCTGAACTGATCATCAGGGAAGCTGATTATATCTTCGGCGGCGTCTCCGGGGCGATCCTCACGATCAAAAACGGTCTTCTCTGCCCGAATGCAGGCATTGACAACTCGAACGCCCCGGAAGGATACGTCACTCTCTATCCGGCGGACCCGACGAAGAGTGCTGTCCGGATCAGAAAAGCCGTCTCCGAAAAATACGGCTGCAATGTCGGCATCATCGTCGCCGACAGCCGCACGCAGCCCCTTCGCCTCGGCTGTACGGGCGTTGCCCTCGGTGCGGCCGGTTTCCTTGCCGTTGAAGACAAACGCGGCGAAGAAGATCTCTACGGCAGGAAAATGACGATCACAAGGATCGCCGTCGCCGACAATCTGGCGACCGCCGCCGAGATCGTCATGGGGGAGACGAACGCTTCGATACCTTTCGCCCTGATCAGAGATTCCGGTATCAGAATGATCCCGGAAGAATCCGGCATTGAACTCATCCCGACCGATCAGTGTCTTTATTTCGGCAGCTTCAGAAAAGGATTCAGGACATCGCGGGAAAGAGTCAAAAGCATCATATGATCCTCAGAAATATCACATGGTCTCAGAAATATCACACGGTTCCGGTAACATCAATATGATCCGGCCGGATCATCGATTGCTTTAAATTGTATAACATATATCTGAAATCACCTGACCGCAACGTCAGACGCGTCCCGTCCTGATCTGTTGCGTCCGAAAGCCGGTATGGCCTGAGCCGGGATCACTTCACGGCCGGTTCCGGTCTTCCGGATCCGAGGATCAGCCGGATTTTATCTCATGATCCTGCCGGATCCCGGCTCAGGGTCCCGGCGGACCGGTCTTATGATCTGAACAGCAAACAAAAATAGGTGAGAATATGTCACGGATTAAGATTATTGATTTTTCAGCCTCCTGGTGCGGTCCCTGCAGAATGCAGAAACCGACGATGGAAGATCTGCAGAAAGAATACGCTGACAAAATGGAAGTTACTTTTGTCGATGTCGACGAACATCCTGATCTTGCCCGCAGTTACGAGATTCACGCTGTTCCGACGATCGTCATTGAACTCGACGGCAGCGAAATGACCCGCTTCATGGGCGTCACCTCCAAAGAAAGAATCCTCAAAGAAGTCGAACAGTTCATCTGAATGAACGATCCGCTCCTGATGTCACCGGACTGACATCTTTCAGCGAAGGCCGTTTTCAGTTTCCGTATTCACGGAACCTGAAACGGTTTTCTTGTTCTTTTGTATCTTTTTTTATCTGTTTCTTTTTTATCGGGCTTTTACCTGTTCCGTACAGGCCGGCCCATCATTATCAACGCGCGCGGTATCATGACAGACGAACTGTTTTCTGACGACGAAAAGAGAAAAAACGACATCCGTGAAGGCTTATCTTTACTGCTTTCATACCTGTCGGAAAGATTCAGCGAAAAGGAGAACGGCTGCGGGCAGGCTCCGGCCTCCGCTGAAACATCAGATGATCCGGGATTTTACGGCAGACATGTTCCGGGCGCTCTTTTTTCATCCGGTCTTCCGGAAGATGAGAATGACCGTCTCCATGACAAAGGCCTGTTTTCGCCCGGAAAATACGGTTTCGGTCTCTCACCCGAATACGGTATCACAGGTTCCCGCAGCTCTCTGTCCGCTTTTCCGGAAGTCTTCCCGCACCCGTCCGGTCCGCTGCCGGACAGTCTTCTGTCCGCTTCTTCACTGCAGACCGCTTCTTCCCGGTCTTCTTTCCCGGCATCATCAGCCACGCCGGAAAATATCCCGTCATCAGTTCTTTCTTCTTCCTCTCCTCTGTCTTCTTCTTCCTCTCCTCTGTCTTCTGCTTCCTCTTCCCCATCTGCCCTGTCACCGGAATCTCCTCTTTCATTCCTTTCCGTCAAAGAACTCTCCGGATTCATCTCCGTCCTGACGGAGATCAGGCAGCAGACGGCAGATCCTGTTCTCGGATTCGGTGACCGCATCCGTTATCTTCTCATGTCCGTCAGAACGCTCCTTTCAAAACAGGATGCGGACGGTTCCTTTGAAAACAGCCTCAGAGAAACGGCGCGCGCCGTCTCTTCTCTCAGAAAGGCTCTGTCCTTTTCTGAAAAATGCGGCATCGGCGCCTCTTTCTTCGTCAGTGCGGCACAGGCTGCGGAAACCGGCATGAATTTCCTTCTCGAAAACAGAAATGAATGGCACAATGACATTTACGACCTTGTCTACATTCTGCCGGCAGCGGCCGCATCGGGATACTTCTTCCCGGATGAATGCAGCCGGATCATTTACGGATCAGCAGAGAAAGATCCGGCCGCTCCCGGAACGACCGCTCTGATGATGAATGCTGTCAGAGAACAGATCAGTCCGGCAAAAGAAAGAGAGACGGAACCGACGAAACCGGGAAAAATGACTGAACCGATGAAACCGGGAGAAATGACTGAACCGGCCGGAACGGCAAAAACACAGGAAGACGGTGTTTTTGTCATGAATTCATGGATGGCAGACGCAGATAAGTTCATTTCGGAAAATGCGGAAAGGCTCATGAAAAACAGTATAAATCCCGCTTATCCCGCAACAGCCTGCCTGATCCTGAAATCCCTCAGGAGCTGCGGCTTTTCCGGATATGTCAGGGAATATATGAAAAAAACAGGCTTTCCCGACATCAGGCAGCAGAAGGATATGAAGAAAAATGCCTTCAATACGATCTGTCTGATGATCATCTGTCTGAATTTCCGATCAGATCTTTTCCGGATTTTCCTGTCAGTCTTTCTGAATCTTTTCTTATTTCCTGACAGGTTTTTTCCGGATTTCCTGTCAGTCTTTTTTTTAATTCTGACAGGTTTTTTCCGTGTTTTATCGTTCCGGTTTTATTTTTCCGGTTTCTGCCATTCTGACATCATGCCGGCTTTCCGGTCACTGACCGATCACCGGCGATGCCAGCATATACACGAAGTAAATGCCGTAGAAGATGAGCATTCCGACGCCGGCATATCTGCCGAGAACGCCTTTTCTGAAAACGGCGAACCACAGGAAGAACGATGCCAGGATACAGACGATGCTGTCGACATAAAATTCCGGACCGTACGGTACAGGGCAGATGAGCGCTGTCGTTCCGAGAACGAACAGGATATTGAATATATTGCTGCCGACGATGTTTCCGACGGCGATGTCCGGGTTTCCTTTCCGGGCCGCCGTCACGGAGGTCAGCAGTTCCGGCAGAGACGTTCCGAAAGCGATCACCGTCAGACCGATCACTCTGTCGGAAACGCCGAATGCCTGCGCGATCGCCGTCGCGCCGTCGACAGTCATATTGCTCCCGATGATGATCCCGGCAAGACCGGCGATCGTGATCAGGACGATCCGGAAAAAGGTGTCTTTTTCCGTCAGAACCGGCACTTCTTCACCGGAAGACTTCCCGGCTTTCACGACCATGATCTGCCTGACAAAAAAGACAATAAAAAAGACCCAGAGGATAAGCCCTGCCGTCAGGTCCAGTTTCCCTGAAATGAATCCGATCGCTGCCAGAACGACGGAAATCAGGGCGACAAACGGGATGTCGAAATTCAGAGAGGACTTCCGGACCGGAAGCGGCATGACACAGGCCGAAAGGCCGAGGATCAGAAGGATGTTCATGATATTGCTGCCGAGGATATTTCCGATCGCAATGCCCGTCGATCCCCGGAAGGCGGCGGAAAGACTGACGGCCGCTTCAGGCGCGCTCGTCCCGAAGGCGACGACCGTCAGACCGATGACGATCTGAGGGATCCCTGACTTTAAGGCAATCTTGGAGGCGCCGTCGACAAAAAAATCCGCGCCTTTTATGAGCAGCGTAAATCCGATGACGAGAAAAAATAAATTCACGATCAGAGTGACCCATTCGGTCATATGATACCCTCTCTGAAAATCTCTCTTTAATGCAGATCCCGATACGTCTTAACATATTTTAACCGTTTCTGACCGGTCATGATCCGATCCGGAACGGAAGAGGCCCGGAAGCGTCCGATACCTGAAACATCGGAAATCCGGAAACATCTGATATACCTGATGCATCCGAAATCCGGAAAAATCCGAAACACGGAAACCGGGAAATCCGGCGCAGACATCGATCCGCGCCGGAGAGTTCAGAAAATATCTGTCAGACGCGTTCAGGCCGTCTCATTGAGAACGGCACGGACAGGGTCGAGAATTTCATTGATGCAGCGGGCAGCTGTCGCTTTGAGATCCATCGGGTGGATATTTCCGGCGGCATAGGCATCGCGGAGTTCTTCAAAAGATCTGAAGGAGACATTGCCGCCGAATTTCTCCGGGCGTTCGATGGTAATTTCTTCAAAGCGCGGGAAGATGTGGTATCTGAAAAGTTCGATGACCGGGTTCTCCGCCACATCGCCGGGCTGACAGTAAGCTTTTTTCAGCTTGGCGGCGACGTCTTCTGCGCTGTCATCGACAGAAATGTAATTTCCTTTGGAAGAGGACATCTTGCTGCCGTCGAAACCGAGAAGGATCGGCGTGTGGATGCAGATCGGTGCTTTGTAGCCGAGTTCCGGGAGATGTTCTCTGGCAAGCATGTGGATCTTTCTCTGATCCGTGCCGCCGACGGCGATGTCCACGCCGAGCTTTGCGATATCGAGCGCCTGCATGATCGGGTAGAAGAGCTGGGAGACCATCGGGTTGTCCATGGAACGGCCGACTTCGTCCATGCTGCGGGTGGCACGGTTCAGCGTCACGGATTTGGCTGTCATGAGGCAGTCGAGCATGTACTCCGGACTCAGTTCGTAGTCGGAACCGAGAACGAAACGGGTATTTTCCTCTTTCAGGCCGAGCGCGATGAAGCAGCGTTTGTTGAAATCAGCAATCTTCAGGATCTCCTCAGGCGTTCCTTTCCTGTTGAGGTAGGCATGAACATTTGCCAGAAGGACCGTGATCTCACAGCCGGCTTTCTGAAGATCCAGCAGCTTGTTGACCGTCATGACGTGGCCCATATGGACCTTTCCGCTCGGCTCATAGCCGACATAGGCTTTCGGATGCGGATTTTTCTCAAAAAGTTCTCTTAATTCTTCATCTGTGACGACTTCCTCGACATTTCTTTTGACGAGTGCGATTTTTTCTTCAATATCCATAATGATCTTCCGTAAAGTCCCGAAAGGACTGAATAAACAGGTGAATTGTGATTTGATCGTTATACTGCAGTCTGACAATCTGAAACATGAAACTGTCTGACAACGTGAAACTGTCTGACAGCGTGAAACTGTCTGACAACGTGGAACTGTCTGACGACGTGAAACTGTCCGGCAATGTGAAACATGAAACTGTCCGGCAATATGAGGAGCCGATACGGAAAATACGGCTGATGACACATCTTTTCCGTGATCCTGCATCTGAAAACTGCCGTGCGCATCGCGCAAAAACGTGATTTATGTATGATGCCGGCCGCATGCCCGCTCTTCATCTTTCCGTTGCCGGATGCGGCGTACGGATCCCGGAATGAAGCAGGCTGCCGTTTTGACTTTTGCCGATGCGGTCGATAACCGCGGTATTCGACATCGTTCATATTGTAACGATAAGGATCCCGGGCGCGGCATGCCGGATCCGCCGCTGAAAAAAAGATCATTTTTCAGACACCCTGTCAGGCAGAAACAGAAAAAACAGCAACATCCGGCAATCCCGGCATCTTTCAGTATCCCGCAGGATAATCCCGGCCAAGGCGGCCGGTCTGCCGGAAAAAAAGACGCGGCAAAAGAACGGCGATCCCTGAGGACCGCCCGTTCCTGGGTTATTTTCCGATCGCCGGTGATTTCCGTTCAAAGATAATTCCGATCAGCGTTCCTTTCTGCTCACTCTTTATTCTTGGGGTTGAACTTCGTGATCACGTCTCTGATCAGAACGATATCCGCTGCTGTCAGAACCCAGCGGTACGGGATGATGATGCCGTCTCCGGAAACATCAAAAACATCCGTGTTGATGCGGTTGGCAACAATACCGGTCACCGACTGGCTTTCGACATCGATGACAAGATCGACGACTTTTCCGACATAGATTCCGGTATTGGTGTAGATATCAAGACCAAAGTAAGAAGTAAGTTCCGTAAACATAAGCCTATAACCCTTTGTAAATTGATCTAAATCCCGACAGATCTGTAAAATGTATTGGTAGATATCATTTCCTGTTCATAAATATTACCCCGGGATCCGGGCAGGAACGGGGTAATATCCGTCATTTTCACTCGATTTTCCGGGCAAACGCCGTCTGCTTTCCGGCTGATCCCCGTTTTTCCGCCGGATCTCCGTTTTTCCGTCAGATCTCCGTTTTCCGTCAGATCTCCGTTTTCCGTCAGATCTCCGTTTTCTGTCTGATCTCCGCCGTCTTTCCGGAAGATCTTCACTTTTTCCCGGCGGCTTTCACCAGCGCGTCAAGGACTCTGCGGTTCATTTCTGCGGTGCCGACGGTTATCCTCACCATCGATTTTCCGGCGCCTTTGAATGAATCACAGCTCCTGATGATGATGCCGTCACGGAGAAGCGCATCGCAGATCTCGCGGGAAGTGCACGGAGACACGTCGACGGCGATGAAATTTCCGGATGACGGCCAGGCTCTGAACGGCGTCTCCGCCGGGATCCTTTCACAGAAGAAACGGCGGCCTTCCGACACCATGCGGCGCGTTTTCTCAACATGTTCCCCGTCCGCCAGAGCCGCAACAGCGGCGGCTTCCGTCACGACGCTGACAGAAAACGGAAGAGAAATGCGGAGGATCTCCGAAGCGATCCATTCCGGCATCAGGCCGTAGCCGACGCGGAGCCCTGCCAGCCCGTATACTTTTGAAAACGTTCTGCCGACGATGATATTGTCATGACCGGAAATCAGTGAGCAGGCAGAACTTTCCTGATCCGCGAATTCGATATATGCTTCATCCAGAAAAACGATGCATCCTGATCTTTCCGCCAGTTTTTTCACGTCTTCGGGCGAAACAAGGTTTCCTGTCGGATTGTTCGGCGAACAGATGAAAATGATCTTTGTCTTTTCCGTCACGGCCTTCAGGATGCCTTCCGTGTCAATGTCGAAATTCTCTTTACGGGGAACGAACATCGGAACGCCGCCGCAGATCGTCGCCGCGATCTCATAAAACGAAAAAGTCGGCGTCGAAATGATCACTTCATCGCCGGATCCGACAAAGATCTTGCAGACGGAATCGATCAGGCTGTCCATTCCGGGCCCTGAAACGACGACAGAGCCGACAGGAAATCCTGTCCGTGAAGCGATCGCTTCTCTCAGAAAACGCAGATCCGCCAGCGGATAGACGGACGCACCGGCAGCTGCTTCTCTTGCTGCCGCTTCCGCCTTCGGTGACGGGCCGAGCGGATTTTCATTGGAACTCAGTTTGATGACGGAAGCCGGATCAAGACCGTATTCCGCGATCGTTTCCGAAACGGATTTTCCGGGAACGTACGGCGGAACGCGTTTTACCGTCTCTTTCAGGAGCGAACTGTAATCTTCGGTCATATTTTCACGATCTCATCCATTCGTTCTGACTGAAGATCCCGCCGGGCGGGATCTCCTGCAGACAGTTCATTTGTTTTCACTCAGTCCCTGCGGATCGAATCGATCACGGAAACGACTTTGTCGACCTGCTCTTTTGTGATGACCAGCGGCGGGACGAGGCGGATGACATTTCCGGATGTGACGTTGATGAGAACGCCCTGTTCCTGTGCTTTTGCAGCCATGTAGCCGCATTCGTGATCCATTTCGATACCGATCATAAGACCTTTGCCGCGGATCTCTTTCACATCTGTCCTGGACATTTCCGAAAGTTTCTGACGGAAATATTCTCCGGTCTTTTCGGAACGTTCGATGAGGCTGTCTTCTTCCATGATGCGGATCGATGCCAGCGCAGCCGCGCAGACGAGGGGGGATCCGCCGAATGTGGAAGCGTGCTGTCCTTTGTCGAAGGAAAGACCTTCGCGGGCGGCGATCGCGCCCATCGGCAGTCCGCCGGCGATTGCTTTTGCCATCGTCATGATATCCGGCTGAACATCGAAATTGTCTTTGCAGAACCATTTTCCGGTCCTTCCGAAACCGGTCTGGACTTCATCGAAGATCAGAAGGATGCCTTTTTCATCACAGAGGCGACGGACAGCCTGCAGATATTCTTTTGTCGGCACATGGACGCCGCCTTCACCCTGGATCGGTTCCAGGACAATGGCCGCGATCTCATCAGTCACGGCTTCTTCAAGCGCTTTGATGTTGCCGTATTCGACAAATACGGCTGACTGAACGAGCGGCTCAAAGGGCACTCTGTATTTTTCGGTCGAAGTCAGTCCGAGAGACCCGACGGTCCTGCCGTGGAATGCGTGTTTCGCGGCGATGAATTTGCTTTTCCCGGTGTGGAGTTTTGCCAGCTTGATCGCCGCTTCCATCGCCTCTGCGCCCGAGTTTCCGAAGAAGACGCGGGACATGCCCGTCAGCTGTACGATCTTTTCAGCCAGCTGCGCCTGCGGGATGTTGTAATAAAGATTTGAGATGTGGATCAGTTTTGATGCCTGATCCGCGATCGCATCCGACAGGCGTCTGTCGCCGTAGCCGGTCGCGTTGACGGCAATGCCCGCCACGCAGTCGATGTATTCCTTTCCGAAAACATCTTTCAGGACGGCGCCCTCGCCGCTGACAAAAAGAAGAGGCAGACGACCGTAACTCTGCATGACATACTTTGCATCTCTCTCAACCGTTTCCTTGAATATGGTTTCTGCATCCATTTCAGATACCTCTGTAAAAATGATTTATTGAATTGTTTCTGCATCAGGACGGATTTTCAGACACAGATCCATGTTTCTGTCGCCTGACCTGTGTTTCTGTTTCTGTCGTTGACCTGTGTTTCTGTTTCTGTCGTTGACCTGTGTTTCTGTTTCTGTCGTCAGATCTGTGTTTCTGTATCTGTCGTCAGATCTGTGTTTCTGTATCTGTCGTCAGATCTGTGTTTCTGTATCTGTCGTCAGATCTGTGTTTCTGTATCTGTCGTCAGATCT
>JAGAEB010000114.1 GCA_017613335.1 Methanosarcinaceae archaeon | reverse complement strand
TCCGCGGCAAGAGCGACAATTGGTGAGGTGAATGCTGTCCGTCTCAAATTTATCCCGTACTGGAAATATTCCTACTCGATCAATGTCGACAAAATGTTCTGCGGTGAGCGCATCAGGATTTCCGGGAACGGAAGCGGGCTTTACAATGCCGTCAACGGTATGCGCGATGACATGGAGATCGGAAGCATTTCCGTCCTCAGGTCGCTTCCGACTGATGATTACGAAGAAAAGGAAGCAAAGATCTCAGCCGACGAAGTCCGTCAGAATATCGTGAAAGAGCTTTCCGGAAAATATACGCGCGATGTCAGTTCCAATGAAACGAACGCTCAGGTCATCATTTCGCAGAGTAAGGTTTTCAGGCCGTCGGAATCTGATTTCACGATCGATATCAAACAGATCTATGTGCCGGTCTGGGAAGCAAGAGGCAGGAAAAAGAGCATCGAAGTCAACGCCTACAGCGGAAAACCGCTCGAAGTCCCGGCTGACGACGGTGTTGAATTCGTCTGACACGCTGTAAAACACACTGTAAAACATTATTTATACTCGGATTTTCTGTTAAGGAAACATTCATATTCAAAACAGATCACCGGTGATTCTTATGATCATTACAGAAGAAGCTATCAAGGCACTCAATGCTGTTCTGGAAGAACAGAATAAAAAAGACCACTACCTCAGAGTCCTGATCGGCGGCATGGGCTGCTGCGGACCGACTTTCGGCCTTTCCCTTGACGATGATATCAAGGAAACGGACATCAAAACGGAAGTCAGCGGCGTCAGAGTCGTTTATGATGCCGAACTTGAACAGGCTGTCGAGAACGTGACGATCGATTACATCGACAACGAATACGGACAGGGCTTTATTGTCGAAGATCCGGAAGCGCATTCCGGCTGCAGCGGATGCGCAGGATGCCACTGAACACGCCGTCTGTCCGGACGGCTGCGCCTCAGGCATGACGTAAATTCAGAACAGGAGTGAATAAAATGATCCCAGGCATGGGCGGACGCGGTATGAATCCCCGCAAAATGCAGAGCATGATGAAACAGCTCGGCATCGAGATGGACGAGATCGAAAACGCAGAGCAGGTCATCATCAGAACAGCAGACGGAAACATCATCATCGATGAGCCGTCTGTCAGCATCATGCGTGCGCAGGGTGTTGACACCTATCAGATCGTCGGAAAAGTCCGCAAAGAACCCAAAGAACTCATCATCCCGGAAGATGATATCCGCCTCGTCTGCGAACAGACAGGCGTAACGGCTGAAAAAGCCGAAGAAGCATTGAGAAACGCAAACGGCGATCTCGCCGAAGCCATCATGACGCTGTCTGAATGAAGAAACGGACAGCCTCCCGACGATCCGGCCGCAGGAAGATCGGACGACCCGAAGGCAGCCTGCCTTCGACCCGTCTGACGATCCCGTGTGCCGGATCTTCTTTTTTCAGGCACAGGATTTTCTTTTTCGGGTGCCTGATCTTCTTTTTTTGGACAGAGTCTTCTTTTTTTGAACATAATCTTCTTTTTTGAACATAATCTTCTTTTTTGAACATAATCTTCTTTTTTGAACATAATCTTCTTTTTTGAACATAATCTTCTTTTTTGAACTGAATCTTCTTTTTTGAACTGAATCTTCTTTTTTGAACTGAATCTTCTTTTTTGAACTGAATCTCCTTTTTTTGAACAGAATCTTCTTTTTTCATCTTCATCGTGCCTTCATCACGTCCCGTCTTTTTCCGGCGAACGTGTTTTTGCTCTGATGACATTTATTTGATCTGACGAGATGTTTAATACGGGAAACTCCTTTTCGAATCATAAAAATGACTGCCGGTCTTACATATGATGAAAAAAACCATTGTCGTTCATGATATGCACTGTGAGCACTGTGTTCATTCTGTTTCGGAGGCTGTATCGTCCGTTCCCGGCGTATCGTCTGTCGAGATAGACCTTGATGCGGAAAATTCTGCCGGGACGGTGACTTTTGATTACGACGAAACCGTGACGGATCCTCAGGTCGTCTTTAAAGCGATCATAGATGCGGATTACGGACCGATCGATGATCCGGAAACAGGAAACGAAAAAATCGGAGGCATGAGGGAAGAAGTTTCCGCGGGCCCTGCGAAAACTTCTGACAGTCCGGTGAAATCGCCCGCAGGCCCTGCGAAAGTTTCAGGCAGCCCGGAATCCGCCGGCAATATGCCTTCTGAAAAAGCGACGCTTTCCGTGACCGGGATGAGCTGTGCGGCCTGCGCCCTCAATGTCGAGAAAGTCCTCAGGAAAACAGACGGCGTCGGAGAAGCTTCCGTGAATCTGCCGCTCGGACGCGCATCGGTCTCTTACGATCCGGAAAAAACGTCGCCGGAAAAACTGGCGGAAGAGATCGGAAAGATCGGCTACGGCGCAACGGTCCTTTCCGGGAAGGAAACCGGATCCGGCCGTGAGACAGCGGAAGACGGAAAGACGGGAAACGGAACGAAGGGACACAGTCCGGCAAAAAACGGAACGACAGGAGATAAAACATCAGGAAGCAAAACATCAGGAAACGAAACTTCTGTGAACGGAGCCGGACTCTTCGCCCGCCTGAAAGAGACCGTCAGAGGCGCCGGTCATGAATATGATGTCAGGAACCGCCTGATCGCCGCCCTGATCTTCGGCGCCCTGATCATTCCCGGAAACATGAAGCTGACGATGCCTGAAATGAGTCTGTTTTCTTTTGTGCCGGCGATCCTTTCCGACAAATACGTCCTTTTCGTTCTGACGACGGCCATGCTCATCATTGTCGGACGCACTTATTTCATGAAAGCTGCGAAAGGATTCGTCAAAGGTCTTTACGACATGGATCTTCTGATCTCCGTCGGAACGGGCTGCGCCTATCTGATCAGCGCAGGCATGACGTTTCTCCCGGATGCGCAGAATACGGCCGCAGGCGGTCACCTGTATTATGAGACCGTCGCCATGATCCTTGTTTTCGTCACGTTCGGAAAATTCCTGGAAGACAGATCCCGGAGAAAAACGACGGCAGCTGTCAGAAAACTGATGTCTTTGGAAGCGCCCGTTTCACATGTGATCAGACAGATCCCGTCAGAGGATTCAGAAGAGGCGGAGACGGCAGAGACGAAAACAGTGGCGACAGAGGCAAAGACGGAGACGGGGAAGAAGACGGAAAAAGAGATCGAGATCCCGACGGAAGATGTCATTGTCGGCGATATCGTTATCGTCCGTCCGGGCGAAAAGATCCCCGTCGACGGAACAGTCCTTTCCGGGACGTCTTCTGTTGATGAATCCATGCTGACCGGGGAAAGTATGCCTGTCCTGATCGGTGAAGGCTCCCGCGTCACCGGATCGACGCAGAATCTGACGGGAACATTTACCTTCCGTGCCGAATCCGTCGGCGCTGACACGGTCCTTTCAAAGATCATCACGCTCGTGAGCGATGCCCAGACGAAAAAACCGCCGATCCAGAGAACGGCCGACAAGGTTGCCGGACATTTCATCGCCGCCGTTTTTGTGATCGCTGCTGTGACGTTCCTGTTCTGGTATTTCATCGGGTACGACCTTTTTGATATTCAGAGCAATGTTTCTTATGAAGGCACATCAGCTTTTGTCTTCTCGCTCCTGGCGGCGACGGCCGTCCTGATGATCTCGTGCCCCTGCGCGGTCGGTCTTGCCACGCCGGCTGCCGTCATGGTCGGAACGGGCATGGGCGCCGGCGAGGGTATCCTGATCAAAAGCGGCGAAAGCCTTGAGACGGCCGGAAAAGTCGATGCGGTCATTTTCGACAAAACGGGAACGCTGACCCGGGGCCGTCCGGTCGTCACGGATATCCGTATTTTTGACGGTTCATTTTCGGAAAAAGACATCCTGGCCGCTGCCGCCGGCGCCGAGACCGGATCGGAGCATCCGCTTTCAAAAGCGATCATCCGGAAAGCCGAGGACGCAGGCGCGGAACCGGTTCCGGTCTCCGATTTTTCTGCCGTTCCCGGAAAAGGCATTTCCGCAAAAATGAAAACGGATCCGAAAGAAAGCGGTTCAGAAAAGATCATCATCGGAACGGCCGCATTTCTCGAAGAATCCGGGATCCCTGTCCCGGAAAGAGTGAAAGAGACCATGACGGAGACGGATGATCTCCTTGATGCCGGAAAAACGGTCATCTATCTCGGCATCGGAGATCAGGCCGTTGCTGCATTTGCTCTCGCGGACGTCCTTCGTGAAACGTCGCGTGATGCCGTCTCAGAACTGACGGCGATGGGCATTGAAACATATATGCTGACGGGCGACGATCCGAAGACAGCAAAAGCCGTCGCCGCTCAGGCAGGCATTCCCGGGAAGAATGTCATCGCCGGCGTCCTTCCTGACAAAAAAGCGGAAGTCATCCGCCGGATCCGGGAAACGGGAAAAGTCACGGCGATGACAGGCGACGGCATCAATGATGCACCGGCGCTTTCCGCCGCCGACGTCGGCATCAGCATGGGAAGCGGAACGGACATCGCTGTCGATTCCGCAGACATCGTCCTCATGAAGAACGATCCGCTCGACGTCGTGTCGGCCGTCCGTCTCAGCCGCCTGACGATCACCACGATCCGCCGGAATCTGTTCTGGGCATTCTGTTACAATGCCGTCGGGATCCCTGTTGCCGCAGGCGTTCTTTATCCGCTGACGCATTCGATGTTCATCACGCCGGAACTGGCGGCCGCCTGCATGGCATTCAGTTCATTTTCCGTGACGACGAACGCGCTTCTGATGAAAAAGAGGAAATGGAAATCCGGAAAAGCGATGACAGAAAAACGAATGAAAAGGGAACCGGAAACGAATGACAGAAAAACAGACGGCAGAAAAACGGATGACAGAAAAACAGATGAAAAGAAAACGGAAACGAATGACAGAAAAACGGATGAAAAGAAAACGGAAACGAATGACAGAAAAACGGATGAAAAGAAAACGGAAACGAACGACGGGAACAACCGGAAGGTAAGTCATAAATCGATTTCAGAAACAGATTTAACTTTTGACGCCCTATCCGGATTCAGGTGTCTCCATGAAAGGATTTGTGATCGCAGGAACCGGCAGCGGCGTCGGAAAAACGTCGATAACGACCGGTCTTTTGTCTCTGCTGGCGAAAAAGAACGTTGTTCAGGCTTACAAGGTCGGCCCGGATTTCATCGATCCGATGTATCATACGATCGCGACGGGACGGCAGTCCAGGAATCTCGATTCATTTATGATGACGGAGGAGAAACTGCGTCAGCTTGTCGGGTATACGTCAAGGGATGCGGATCTGTGCGTCGTTGAAGGTGTCCGCGGTCTTTTTGAAGGACTTTCCGGCAGGACGGACGAATGTTCGACGGCGGAAATGGCGAAAATGCTCGGATTCCCGGTCATCCTTGTGATCAATGCCCGTTCCCTGACAAGGAGCGTCGCTGCGATCGTCCGCGGTTTTCAGGCTTTCGATCCGGATGTGAACATCGCAGGCGTCATCATGAACAATGTTTCAGGGCCGCAGCATGAGAGAAAACTCCGTGAGGCCATGGATGAATACACGGATGTCGACATCATCGGCATTGTCAGGAGAGATACGGACAATGCCATCGGTCAGAGACATCTCGGATTAAACACGATCACGGATTCCGAAAAAGAAGGCATTTCATTCCTTGAGAACATGGTCTCGGATATCGATACGGGTATGCTTTTTGATATTGCAGGCTCCTGCCGGCAGGATCTGCCGACATCATCCCCGTACACGGAAAGGGAATCCGCCGGCATCCGTGCGGCCGTTCCGTCAGATCCGGCCTACTGTTTTTATTATTACGAAAATATCGAATGCATGAGAGCATCGGGCATCGATGTTCAGTTTTTCAGACCGACGGAGGGAGACGGCCTGCCTGATGCAGATGTATATTATCTCGGCGGCGGCTATCCGGAACTCTATGCCGATCAGATCGCTGAGAACAGAGACTTCCGCGAAGGCCTCCGGACAGCATCGGAAGACGGAAAAATCGTGATCGGCGAATGCGGCGGCCTCATGTCCCTCTGCAGAAACATCATTCCCGAAGACGGCGTCCCGAGACCGGCGATCGGTGTTTTCGATGCCGATGCGCGCCTGACGAAGAATCGTCACGGCCCCTCGTATGTGATCGCCGGAACGACGCCTGAAAACCCTCTTTTCCCGAACATGACGATCCGCGCCCACGAATTCCATTATTCGGAGATAGAACTCAAAGGAAACGGATCCTACCCGTTCGGATACGATATTTTCCGCGGCACGGGCATCAAAGACAAAAAAGACGGCCTTGTGTACAAAAACACCGTCGGGGCATATATGCACCAGCATGCTCTTTCCACCGATGACTGGTTCGGACCGATCATGGAAAAACTCTCGTCCGGAAAATGAAATGACCGGATGAGAGAAACGATCATCGGGAAATGACCGGATGAAAACGGTCACAGGATCCCGATGATATCTTCGGCTCTGGCTCTCCGGACAAATCCGGAGAGCGGATCGGAAACGTTCGACAGATTGAGAGAGTCGGCATTGAGGACCATCAGGTCTGCTTTGAGACCGATGTCGATCGAGCCTGTAAACCCGCACCGGAGGGCTTTTGCGCCGTTTTGCGTGCACATGCGGTAGACTGTTTTGTCGGAAAGGCTGAATACTTTTGAGAGAAGCCTCATTTCTGAAAACATGTCCGGTGAATTGAGCATGACATTGTCGGTCCCGACGCCGACGGTCACGCCTTCATCGATCATTTCCGCGATCGGCGGTCTGCCGGAGCCTGTCACGAAATTTGATCCCGGGCAGACGATGACAGGAATGTGTTTTTGGGCGATCTCGTCGATATCGGCGCCCGATGCGTGTGTCATATGGATCAGCAGATCGGGATCGAGATCGAGCGCCGGGCGGATGTCGTCTGCTGTTTTTTCGCCGGCATGGACGGCAAGGATCTTTTTTTTGAGATGCGTGCGGTCGGCGATCTTGGAGAGCGTGTATTCGTCAAGATCGGCGGCGCCGCTGAGCCCGATGCCGCTTGAAGAATCAAGAACGCCGCGCAGAGAAGAAAGGATCGCGGCCGTCCGGGAACCGTCGCCGTTATCCGGATCGTACAGGCCGTCGGGTCTTCCGAAGATGACCGGGCAGATGTCGCCGTGACAGCATTCGTAAGCGGCCATGAGCTGACGGATGCCTTCAAGGCCGCCTTCCCGGAAATCTGCAAAAAGTCCTGTCCCCGTGTGATACATTTCATTGATCGAGCCGATCATGGCGCTGATAAGTTCTTCTGAAGGCGTTTCAGCAAGGATGCGGTGTTTGAGTCCGTCCGGCGGCCGGACCAGGTAATCCAGATCTTTGCGGACGACACAGGATCTTCTGTATCCGGCCGATGCGCCGGAGATCCCCGACCGGAGAGAGGCGCCGGAAGGACCGGATCTGAGAGAGGCGCCGG
>JAGAEB010000113.1 GCA_017613335.1 Methanosarcinaceae archaeon | reverse complement strand
GATCGAGATCTACGCCCGGTCGATCGCCGTCGAACAGGTCCTCAAATTCAAGACAGCCTATGCTGAAGAACACCGGATCCGCCCCGAAGACATAAGGATCGCCATCGTCTGCGGCAGGATCAAAGACAGCACGCTCCGGGCGTCTGCATCAGGGAATGTGGAAGTTTATGAACTGGGACTGAAAAAAGTGATCGGCTGATTATTTGTGTTATATCTCTTATAATAGACAATTTGCCTGTGATCATATGCTGAACCCAACTATTAAAGCGCTGATTGTCGCTGAATCTGACAATAACTGCCCGAAATGCGGCGCCCCCTTAAAACACATCTGTGAGCACTGCAAAAATATATGTCCGACCTGCGGCGCTCCTTTAAAACACATCTGTGAACATTGCCAATCTGATGAAAAAACATTCGACGGGATCATACGCGACCGTGTTTCCGTCATTGCTTATTCAGGAAACAAGATCATACTGACAGTCGACAAAAAAGGAAACGTCATGCTTCCGGGCGGTTCTGAAATAGAAACCACACTGAAAGAGGTGGCTTTTCACTATCTTAAAAAACGGATCAACATGAAAGGACGTCGTGCTGTCAAAATTTTTGAATATGATAACAACAAAGGCTTCCCGACGTCGAAAGGCATGACGATGAACCGTCATCATGTATTTTATATCGAGACCGATGAAAACGAAGCCCCGAAAGTATCATCCGGCTGGATCACAAAGATCCTTGAATGGGATCCTCTGACGCCTGTTCCGACGATCTGCACACACGGAACTCAGGAAATCTTATCAAAGATCCAGAAAGAATATATCGACAAGTCCACCGGTAAATTTATTCTTCCCGAACACTGACTTCTTATCTGTATATCTGCATCATGCCCTTTCCGATGCAGATCGGCCGGACAGCGTCGTCTGGATCAGACGTTTTCTGTCCGGCTTTTCCCCATTTTCATCCGGATTGCCTGTCGTCTGCGTTTTTCTCTCGAAGGTCCTCAGATATTCAAAGATCCTGTCATTGTCATGAACGATCCCGTTTTCTTCGCAGATCTGATGGAAAAGCTTCATGAGTTTTTCATTTTCCGGACTTGCGATCTGATATCTGCTGCCGAATCTCTGAATGTATTTTTCTTTCATTCCCGGAAAATGCCTGTCAAGCTGACGGTAGAAATATTCTCTGTTCCCGCCCCGGAGTGTCAGTCCCATACCGAAACAGATGACGCCGCAGACTTTCGCCTCAATGCAGTAATCGAGGATCCCGCGGATGTTTTCTTCCGTATCGTTAATAAACGGCAGGATCGGACACAGCCAGACGACTGTCGGGATGCCGGCCTCGTGGAGCTGTCTGAGTGCATCAGCCCGCTCTTTTGTCGTGCTGACGCCAGGCTCGATCTTCCGGCACAGATCCTCATCATATGTCGTCAGCGTCATCTGAACGACGCATTTCGTCTTTTCATTGATCGATCTCAGCAGATCCAGATCGCGCAGGACGGAAGCTGACTTTGTGATGAGTGTAAATCCGAAACCGTATCTGTCGGCGAGTTCCAGCGCTTTCCTGACAGATCTGATCTCTTCTTCGGCCGGAATATAGGGATCCGTCATGGAGCCCGTTCCCAGCATACATTTCGACCGTTTTTTCCTCAGCTCGTTTTCCAGCAGGACGATCGCATTTTCCTTGACTTCTATGTCTTCAAAGTCGTGATCCATCCGGTAGCAACTGCTCCGTGAATCACAGTAAATGCAGCCGTGGGAACAGCCGCGGTAAAGATTCATGCCGTTTCCGGCAGAAAGAATGCTTTTGACTCTGACAAAATGCATGGATGATCCATCCGTCCGTTTATCTGATCGTTTGTAAATGCCTCTGATCATTTCTGTAAGTGCATCAGGTCGTTCTGCAAATGCCTCTGATCGTTTCTGTAAATGCCGCCTGCTTCGCCGGCAGTTTCTGAAACCGCCCATGTCAGCTTTCGGAGAACATGATCTCAATAATGCTGTCATCTGTTCCTTTCATGCCTTCTTTCGAGATCTTTCCGTAATTTTCGACCGATCTTTCAAAATCCGGTCCGAGGATCCCTTCACCGTACGGAAGACCGACGTTTCTCTTCTGAGATTCAAGGGCAAGGAAAACAACGGAAAGGATTGCATAGACTTTGGAGGCGCATGATGATTTTGCGCCGTCGCAGAACATGCCGCCGAGTGTTCCGAGAACGTATGAGACGACTTTTCCGGGATCGAGTCCTTCCATGTAGGCTATGCCGGCGCCTGCGCCTGCGCCCGCCGCCACGGCGCCGCAGCAGGCTGAGAGGATGCCGCATTTCTGCCTGATGCAGATCGCCGTCAGATCGGACATCAGAAGACCGCGACAGATCATTTCATCGGAATATCCTTTCCTTTTTCCGTAGACGATGACCGGAACAGATGACGTGATCCCCTGATTGCCGCTTCCGCAGTTGATGACGGCCGGATGCGGACAGCCGCTCATCCGGGCATCGACGCCGGCCGTCGTCTTTGAGATCACTTCCGTCCGGATATCCGGCTTTTCACCGCCGGCCTCATCCGTACCGGCAGATCCGGCATCCGCACAGACGCGTCCGACTTCTGCACCGTATCTTTCCGAAAGACCGCATTCGGAAAGCTTCATATTGAATTCTGTCTGGGCATCGGTCAGATTTCTGACATCTTCGATTTTCACAGAAGAGACAAATTCAAAGATCTTTCCGGGCGTCAGAACATCATAATCCACAGGACTGTCTTCATCCCGGGATGATGTCATCACCCCCTCATTTCCGATGGAACCGTCATCAGCTGAACCGAAAATTATTTTTCCGTCAACAGCGACGAAGCTGATATGTGTATGATCGTCCGTCAGCCTGACTTCTGCATCATGTCCGTCCGAAAAAACGTGAACATCGATATCGAAAAGCTTTCCGGATTCCCTGATCTCCGACGACACATTTCCGCTTTCGATGAACTTTCTGCATTTTTCAGTATCCTCAGCCGAAATGATGCGGATCGCCTGCAGTTTTTCCGAACTGTCCCCGAAAAACGCACCGAGAGCGGCCGCCGCCTTCACACCGCACAGATCGCCGGCGCCCGGGATATGCACGTCCCTGACGTTTTTGAAAATGTTTTTCGATACCTTCACGACGATCTGCCGGATCTCTTCACCGGCCTCCGGCGTCTTTCCGGAGCTGTCTGCTTTTTCAGGACCGTCTGACTTTCCTGAGCTGCCGGATTTTCCGGAGCAGCCTGTTTTTCCGGAACCGCACGCTTCTCTCAGATGATCCGCCGCAACAGCCGCCGCATAGGCGACAGCTGCCGGCTCCGTACATCCGAGAGACAGAACGAGTTCTTTCTTCAGGATCCTGATGATCTCATCATGATCCGGCGGGAGTCTTCCGGTTCCGTGCCCGGATACATTTTCATTTCCTGAATCTTCCATTGAAACCTCTCCTGAATATTTCCGTCTTTTCCGGATCTGACGAGTTACCGTCTGTCCGCATCAGGATCAATGATGTCTTTACAGGATTTAGAGGGCATCTTCTTTAATGAATGTGTCACCTGTCCGATCCCGGCTGTTTCTCTGTCCGTCTCTCTGTCCGTCTCTCTGTCTGCTTATCTGTCTGTCTCAGGCATAATCTTAATACAGTTCCGTACCGACATCTCTGCCTGTCTCAGGCATAATCTTAATACAGTTCCGTACCGACATCTCTGCCTGAAAATTTACGGGGTGATATCATCGAAAATGAAAAACTGCTTTTTCTGATCAGATATCTGCTGGCGGAGCGTTCCGATGCCGGAAAGACCGCGATACCGGATAACGAAGAAGAACGGTTCAGACTTTACAGAAGTCTCGTCAACATCCGTCCTGCCCGGGAAGCGGATGAACTTTTTCTCAGGACAGAAGATGAGTTCCTCAAAGAACTGATCTCTGAAGCGGGCATCACCGATATTTCCGACCTGAAACCTGCTGAAGACGGCATTTTCCTCCGGCAGGGCGACATCACCACGATAAAATGCGGCGCGATCGTCAATGCGGCCAATTCCGGCATGCTCGGATGTATGCAGCCGTGTCATCTCTGCGTCGACAACTGCATCCACACGTTCGCCGGCGTCCGCCTGAGATATGAATGCGCTCAGGTTATACAGGCGCAGGGCCATAAAGAACCGACCGGGCAGGCAAAGATCACAGACGCTTACAATCTGCCGTGCGATCATGTGATCCACACGGTCGGCCCGATCGTCAGCGGCCGTCTGACAGATGAACATCGCCGCCTTCTCGAAAGCTGTTACAGAAACTGCCTTGAGACCGCTGTTCAGAACGGGATCAAAAGCATTGCTTTCTGCTGCATTTCGACAGGCGTGTTCGGTTTTCCCAAAAAAGAAGCTGCAGAGATCGCCGTCCGCACTGTCCGGGATTTCCGGAAGTCTCACGACATACAGGTCATTTTCAATGTATTCGGAAATGAAGATCATGAGATCTATGAAAAACTGCTCATCGGAAACCCGGCCGCCTGAAAAAAGAAACAGTTTCTGAAAAACAAAACAGATCATCTGAAAAAAGACAATT
>JAGAEB010000112.1 GCA_017613335.1 Methanosarcinaceae archaeon | reverse complement strand
GTGACACACAAAAAAAACACGCAGTCACACACAAAAAAAACACACAGTCACACACAAAAAAACACACAGTCACACACAAAAAAACACACAGTCACACACAAAAAAACACACAGTCACACACAAAAAAACACACAGTCACACACAAAAAAATCAGGAGAACAGGAAAATGATCAGAAGACCTGCTGTTGCCGGCCGTTTTTATCCGTCTGATCCGGATATCCTCTCAGAAATGATCGGAGAAGCCTTCGATGAGGCGGAAAGACAGGGCCGGAAGAAAGATCAGGCAGACGCGGCAGATCCGGCGGACGGACCTGTCAGAAAAGCCCGCGGCGTCGTCGCACCGCATGCGGGATACATCTATTCCGGAAAGACAGCTGCTGATGCGATCGAAGCTCTTGAATATGCAGACACATACATCCTGATCGGACCGAATCACACAGGCATCGGAACGCCGGTCTCGATCTCGACAGCGGACTGGGAAACACCCCTCGGGACGGTCCGGTTCGATGAAGACCTTCTGCCTTATTTTGACGGAAGCATCGCCGTTCCCGACGAGACGGCCCACCGCCGCGAACACTCGATCGAAGTGCAGCTGCCGCTCCTTCAGGAAAAATTCCGGAGAAGATCCGGAAAAGAACAGGAAAACGGACAAGGAAACGATCAGAAACCCTGCCGGACAGATCCTTTCAGGATCTTTCCCCTCTGCATGGGTTATCAGGATCCCGGGACAGCCGTTGAGATCGGCCGGATCATCCGCAGAATGATCGCAGAAGAAGCATCAAAGGAAAAACCGAAAAAGATCGCCGTCCTTGCCACGAGCGATTTCTCACATTACATTCCGGCGCAGGAAGCTGAAACGATCGACATGCGCCTGATCGGAAAGATCGTTTCGGAAGACATCCGCGGATTTTATGAAACGATCGACGAATACGACGCAAGTCTCTGCGGATACGGACCGATCGCCTCAATGATCATCTCTCTGGCAGACCATGATGTCCTGTCATCCGGATCTCCGGAGACAGACAGAAAAGACCCGGAAGTATCCCTTCTGTCATATACGAACAGCGGTGAAGTCTCCGGAGATTTCGATGCCGTTGTCGGCTATGCAGCAATCGCGCTCTATCGACCGGAAGGAAAAACAGCTGAAAAAACAGAAAAATAACTGAAAAACCTGAAAAAACCGAAAAAAACAACCGAAAAAAACAACTGAAAGAAAAACGAAAAAGAAATGCGTGACAGTTGAAAGAGGATTGAAAAACAGAGGAAAAATCTCTCCCGGAATCCGGGACCGGAATCCCGGATTCAGGCAGAGTTTCGTTCTTGTGCGGTTTTTGTCCGGCCGCACATCGTTTTGTGTTGTATGATATCTGAGCTGTATGATAATGACAGCTGTCCTTATTTTCTTCCCCAGTCGTCATCGAAGCGGACGATGTCGTCTTCGCCGCAGTAATCGCCGATCTGCGATTCGATGATCTTCAGGATGCCGGGTCCCGGGTTTTCAAGACGGTGGACCGTTTCTTTCGGGATGTAGGTACTTTCACCTCTGGCCAGATCACTGACTTTGCCGTTGAGCGTGACTCTGGCCGTTCCCATGACGACGGCCCAGTGTTCGCTCCGGTGGTGGTGGAGCTGGCTGCTGAGTTTTTTCCCGGGGAGAACGATGAGTTCCTTGATCTTGTAAGTATCCGCTTCATTGAGGATGCGGTAACTTCCCCACGGGCGGTAGACATGCGTGTGGAATTCGGCCTTGGGATTGTTTTGTTCTTTGAGTTTTTTGACGACGTTTTTGACGTTCTGTGAGTTTTCGCGCGTCGCGATCAGGAGAGAATCGTCCGTGTCGACAACGATCAGATCGCTGACGCCGATCAGAGAAACGAGTTTGTCGCGGGCGCAGACGAGGTTCCCCTTTGAGTCGATCGGCATCAGTTCGCCGCCGACGACGACATTTTTGTCAGCGTCTGCAAGGTTTCCGAATTCATCATAGAAAGAATCGAAGCTGCCCAGATCGTTCCAGCCGGCATCGAGTCCGGCAACGGCCACTTTCTCTGATTTTTCGATCACGCCGTAGTCGATGGAGATGTTCGGAACGGTCTCGTACGCCTCTTCCGGAGAGAATTTATCATCCGATGCTGAAAAGAATGCGTCATAGACTTCCGGCGCGTACTCTTTAAGCTCTTCGACAAAAACGGACGCATTGAACAGGAAAATACCGCCGTTCCAGAGGTATCCCGATGAAAGGAATTTCACGGCGTTTTCCAGAGACGGTTTTTCATGGAAGGCGCGGACATTGAAAACACCGGCGCAGTCCTCAACAGGAAGACCCGGTGAAATATAGCCGTAACCGGTGTGCGGCTTACCCGGGACGATGCCGAAAGTCACGAGATGACCTGCGGCGGCCGGTGCTGCATTTGAGATTGTTTCCAGGAAAGTGTCTTCCTTGGCAATGACGTGATCGGACGGAAAGACGGCGACGGTCTCATCCTGATCAGCACCGCCGGACCGGCGGATCTTCCCGAGGATCTCACGGATACCGAACGTGATCGCAGGAAGCGTGTTTTTCGGGGCGGGCTCGATGAGGATATTTTCGCTCGGGAAATCGATCCCGAGTTCTTCAAGCTGTCCCATGATCAGGAATTTCTGATGATCGTTGGAAACGATGAAAATATCGGAAACGTTCCCGTCTGCCAGACGCAGGCATCTGTCGAACGTCTTCTGGAAAAGAGAATATTCTCCCGGAATGAAATGAACGTACTGCTTCGGATAATATTCACGGCTCAGCGGCCATAACCGTGTGCCGCTTCCCCCGGAAAGGATGATGGACTTCATAAAGGATTACCTTGATTGTTTAGACTGTTATACGATTGGTGATGAATGGAGAGATTTTCAGATCAGGCTGACAAGATCTTCAAGTGCGGCTTTGGGATCTTTGGCTTTGATGATACCTGATGCCAGCAGAACGCCTTCCGCACCGAGTTCGACGGCCGTTTTGAGATCTTCGCCCTTTGAGATGCCGGCGCCGCAGAGAACCTTCACGGACGGCGCGATCTTCCGGACGGCATCGACGGAATCGGAAACGACGCCCGGATCGGCTTTGGAGACAGGAATGCCGGATCCGATCAGCTCGGGCGGTTCGATCGCCACATAATCCGGACACAGAGACGCAGCAGCGACAGTCGTTGCAACATTGTTCGTGCAGATGACTGTTCTGAAAGAACATTCCTTGGCGGCTTTGAGGGAACTTTCGATATCGGCCAGCGTCAGACGTTTTTCTGAGTGGTTGATCATACAGCCGACAGCACCTGCTTCTTTCAGGCATTTCGCATAAATGCTGCCCGTGTGACCGCCCGGACCGTATCCGTCGACATGCTGGGCAAAAACAGGCACATTCACGGAAGACGCCACGCGGTAAATATCCGGAAGCTGCGGCGCAGCAGCAATCTCAACGCCGGACTCTTCGGAAACGGCGCTGCAGGCTTCGGCAACAGAAACAGCACGGGAACCTGTTCCCTCATCGTATGTCTTGTAATTGAGAAGAATAAACGGCTTCATTCAGAAAACTCCTGGAACACAATAAAAAACACGCGGCCGGCAGAAGATAAGACCCGGGATGAAAGACGGAAACAAAAACACGCATCGGCCGGATCCGGGCCGGGTCAGCCGGATTTGACGGATAGTCCGGGTCAGCCGGGTCGACGGATAGACCGGGTCGGGTCAGCCGTATTGACGGATAGACCGGGTCGGACAGTCGACCGCCCCCGGGCGTTCCGTCCGGCATACATCCCGGCCTTGCGGCCGCCCGGTCATTCGGTCTTTCATGTCAGCACCCGGAAAAACACGACCCGGGAGGAATGTTCGCGGATCACCGCCGGAAACCCGCCCGGATGGCCGTTCATCGTTCTGCCGGATGTGATATCATTCTTTGCGGGAGCGGCGCTTCAGCAGTAAAACGGTCACAATGCCGATCAGGGCGCCGAAAAGGATATAGGGCAGTTTTGACAGGACGGCGCAGCAGCAGCATTTTTCGTGCTTCTTCTGCTTTTTGTTCTTTTTGCCGCAGGCACATCTGCCGCTGCGGCAGCAGTCGCAGTCGCATTTTCCGCTGCAGCAGTCACAGCAGCAGTCACCGTTGCAGCAGTCGCAGCAGCAGTCACCGTTGCAGCAGTCGCAGCAGCAGTCACCGTCACAGCAACCGCAGCCGCAGTCACAGCTGCAGTCGTTACCGCTGCATTCTGCAGATCCATCTGCGGATTTTTTCGTGATCACTTCAACGATCTCTTCATCATTTTCATCATTGATGCCGGCAACGCCGGAAACATCAGAAACGGTTTCTTTTTCATTTTCGGAATAGTCAGTCATCATATCACCTGTAAAAGTAATTATAGCTATTAAGACTGGCACATATTTAAAAGTAACAGATAAAAAGAGAAAAAAAGAAAGAACGGGAAGATGACAGCCGCAGGATCGACTTCACGACCGTTCATCGGATCAGCCGCAGGATCGACATCACGATCATCTGCAGGATCGGGGAAGGATCAGCCGGAGGCTGATCCCTGTCTTTTTAAGATTCTTTTTTCGGGTCGGGCGGTCTGATCAGAAGATCCGGCCGGATCTTTGCGATGAAAGAAACGACAGCGGCTGTGATAAGACCTTCGATGACAGCCAGAACGAAGTGAGCGATCAGCTCGATCCGGATAAATGTGAGGAATTCACTCCCGTTCAGATACAGGAAAACGGCAACGACCAGGGCGCCGAAGAGGACGGCCAGGCCGCCGGCAAGACCTGCGGATATCCGGATATCGATATGCTGAGCCAGCCTGAAGTATATGAAATACGCCAGAAGAGCGCAGAGACCCATATTCATCGAATTGACGCCCAATGACACGAAGCCGCCGAAATGGAACAGAGCGGCCTGCAGGAAAAGCGCAATAAAAATACTGATGAAAGCAAACGGTCCCAGAATGACACCCGTCAGCCCGGCAAGGACCAGATGAGCAGATGTCGGACCGATCGGCAGTTCGACGAGAGAAGCCGTGAAAAAAGCAGCCGTCATCACGGCAATCTTCGGGATGGAAGCAGAACGCGTATTCTGATCCATGCGGTAAAACCGCATGATGGACAAACAAAGGATGATGACCGTCACGGCCCATCCGAATGAAACAAGCGGTAAAGAAAGAACACCATCGGAAATATGCATATCGTCACCTTGGACAGCGGATTGAGATCATGAAACCGTATAAATGAAGATCAGATCAGAGCGGATTGAACGAAAGTAAGCTGAGAGATGATCAGATCAGAGCGGATTGAACAAAATAAACTGAGAGATGATCATAAATAAAACAAATCACAGCGCCGCCCCATGAAGGCGGAAAGATCTGCCGCATCGTTGATCGTCAGGGCGGATGCTGCCGGACGTTTCGCTGTCAGATCCGCCGGAAGGCTTCCGGGCATGAAGACAGCAGGAGCAGTCTCTTTTATCAGCGGTTTTCATCAGTATGTCGGCCGCATCATCAAGACAGAGCGGCGGGGAAAGGCTGTCGAATAAAGGACAGGACAGCATGCGGAAAAACCTGTAGATATCAGGGGCTTCCAGACCGTTTTCAGCCAAAACGACGGGATCGGCGAAGATCTCTTCCGGCGATCCTTCGCAGACGATCGTTTTGTTCAGGACATAGACACGGTCAGCCATTTTTGAGAGGAGATCCATATCGTGCGTGGCGATGATCGTCGTCGTTCCGGCATCGTGAAGCTGATCGATGATCCGGATGATTTCTTTTTTGCCGTTCTGGTCGATGTTTGCCGTCGGCTCATCCAGGACAAGGATCCGAGGTTTCATCGACAGAACGGCGGCCAGAGCGACCATTTTCTTCTGACCCGTGCTGAGATGATGGGAAACATCTCCGGAAAGCCCGGATATGCCGGTCATTTCAAGCGCTTCCTCAACTCTTTCCCGGACTTCCTGCGCAGAAAGTCCCATATTGGACGGACCGAAAGCGACATCATCATAGACCGTCGGCATAAACAGCTGATCGTCAGGATCCGCAAAAACGATACCGATCGACGAAATGCGCGTTTTCTGATCCGTATCGCAGATGTCGGTACCGAAAAGACGGATCGCCCCGGGCATGCTCCGGATGATCCCGTTCAGATGAAGGAAAAGAGTCGTTTTGCCGGCGCCGTTTGCACCGACGACAGCGATCTTTTCGCCGGCGCGGATCTCAAGGGAAACATCATCAAGGATTTTTTCATGACTGCCGGGATAAGTATAAGATAATCCGGAGATCGAAAGGGCAAACGTTTCAGAGGATTCGTCGGGATCGTTGTTCATAATACATCACTGTGAGACTGATTGAGAGGAAAACCCGTGCGGCGCATGATCGGAAAGAGAATTCCGGAAAATGCCGGAGAGGCAGATGGATGAAAACCGAAAGAGAAAGACAGAATATCAGGAACAGGATATCTGAAAAGCCGCTTTTCCGGTGACCGGTCATCAGCGGCGCTTTTCCGGAGTACCCTTTTGAGATCATCGCGTAATAAACACGGCCGGCTCTTTCAAAACTTCTTATCAGGAGCATGCCGATCATGTTCCCCGTCAGAGAAACGGTCCTGAGCGTCTGTCTGTCCAGACGGAAATGAAACCCTTTGGCGGAAGCATTGATGAAAAGCGCCGAGAGTTCGCGTTCAAAGACGAAAATATACTGATAGCTGATCATCAGGATCTGGACGAGGATCTCCGGCATTTTCAGTCTGTATAAAGACCGGATGACTTCATTGAACGGCGTCGTGCCGAAGAAGACATAAGACAGGATCAGACAGGCTGCCGATCTTAAAAAGATGAGCAGACTGAATGAAAGAGACGATCCGGTCACTTTCAGGAAACCGATCGTCAGGATCGGATCGCCGCTTCCCGAAAACAGCAGGAAGACGGCCATGACGAGGATAAGGAACATCGGTCCTGCCAGTGTTTTGGCAGTCTTTGTCAGTGAGAAACGGGCGGCGCATATAAGGAGCATTCCGAAAATGATCACCGGTACGGCATCGGCCGGAGACGGAACGATCGACACGGAAATGATGAGAAGGAAGAAAGACACCATTTTGAGCGTCGGCTCCAGCCGATGAACAACCGTCCCGGAGGAGGCGGATTGATGCGGGATCAGACTTTTCATGAAAATACGCTCGGTCTGATGAGGACGGTTTCTGTTTTCCTGAAAGAACGAACATGAGGAGGCCGAAAATACCTGCGATCCATCCGAGTCCGCCGATGATCGTCAGTAAAGAGGGTTCGTACGTTTCTTCTGATTGGCCGCCTGCTGAAGAAAGATCGATGATCTTTGCGGCGACATGCTCGCCGGCCGTTACTTTGGCGCGGTAGATCGAAACGCCGTCTTTGGGGCGGAATGAAAAATGTCCGTCCTGATCGGTCGTTCCGGTCAGATAAAGTTCGGCGATCTCGTTGCCGTTGTCATCATATCTGATCGTATAAACTTCATAAGGCGTGTCAGCCATCGGTTCGCCGCCTGTGTACCAGGCTTTGACGTCTATCCCGCCGAGAGAAGAACTCATATAAGTTCCGTGAGCGGCGGCCGGGATGATCAGGACAGACCATATAAAAAGAAAAAGGAAAAAAACGATGCTCACGTTCACTTTCAGCAGACGGGAGACCGGAAGATGCCCTTCCGGATTACAGTTTTTCTGAATAAGACATTTCGGATTATAATTCATAGAGGATCAGATCCTTTGAAACGGTGATGCATCAGGAAGACAGTCAGCAGAGTCGTTCAGAAAAACACAAAACGGACCCGTCAGCAGAAAACATATTTCTGCCGGCCGGCCCGTTTTATGAAGGAGGTATCGGGTTTCAGAATATCAGGTGAGCAACAGAAGATTAATTGCGGCCGAAGCGGGTTCCGATAAATCCTGCAAGACCGATCGATCCGAGGACGGCAAGAGCTGTAAATCCGGGTGTTGACTGTTTATCATTTGCATTGCTGCTGTTATCAGATCCGGAAGACGTTTCCGTGCCGGAAGACGGACCGAGAGGGTCATAGGACGGACCGAACGTGTCGTATGTGCCCATGACCGGAACGATCAGGGTCGTTGCGTCCTTATGTCCGTTTTCATTTGTGTATCTGGCAACGGATACCCAAAGTCCGGGTTCGTCTAAAGTGGTGAAGTATTCACCGTTTGCATTTGTTGAGGTTGCTTTTGAGTAAATGAGATAAATGCTTTCATCGGTTGTCGGGAATTCTTTCATGATCTCATCGAAACTCGCCAGAGCCTGAGCTTCCGTGCGGGACGGTTCTGAAAAAATCATCGTATATTCCGGAACAGGCGATCCTCCTGCAATGAATTTCGCATTCAGGACATCGCCGGCGCGCAGATTCATCGTTCTGGTATACGGAATAATTTCTGCAGGCAGTCCGATAACATTATTCCAGCCGGTCCAGGTATCATCTGAGCCGACGTAGACCATCAGTTTCGGGCTGTCGGTATCGCCGTTTTCTTCGACATATGTGGTGTAGATCGTGTAGATGCCTGCCTGATCGAATGTGGCAGAGCAGACCTGGTAAGTCAGAGTTGACTTTTCTTTGCTGATCGGGTGCGTATAAGGAGAAGAGGCGTTCCTTGATGCCAGGGAAACGACAGAGCCGTCAGGTTTCTGCATTTTGACATCGAGCTGACTGTCGATATTGAACCAGTCATATTCAAAGTGATGGCCGCCGAGGACAACGAACTGTCCGGTCTCGCCGACATCGAAAAGGAAATCATCATGCTGGGCGGCAATGGCACTTTCCAGAGAAGAACCCGGGAAAATGACGACGGAGTGAGCTCCCGCAGGCAAAGCCGCCAGTGTCAGTAAGACTGCTGCAAAAAGGCAGAGTGAGAGGTACGGTTTGAGTGACATAGGGATCAACAGAAATATTCGGTATCGATATTAGTAATACATTTGTAAATTAAAACCACATAAAGTATTACATAATTACAAATTTGTAACATTCAGAAGAAGTGCAAATGTGTTATTTAAAATTTTCGATTGAGATTACGGAAGAACGAAAACAGCACCGAGAGAACACAAAAACAGAAAAAACGCCGGAAGGATACGGGAAAACCGCCGGAAGGATAAGGAAAACCGGAATGAAGAGATAAGAAAACAATATTCAGAATGGATTTCCCGTCAGAGAAACAGTCTTCAGGTCTCTGTCTCAGGGCATCTGCCTTCGGACAGAGACAAATAATTAAGGCAGGAGATCCTGACTAAGAAAACCGGATGACTGAAAAAGATACATCCTGACTAAGAAAACCGGATGACTGAAAAAGATAACATCCTGAAAGAAACATTCTGAGATGAGATGATCGATTTGGCGGAATCTGAAAAATTGTCCGATGAAACAGCCGAAACGCTCCGGTATTACCAAAAAAATGCATCATCGTTCGCTGCATCAACAAGCGATGTTGATTTCAGTGAGACGCAGCGTCGTTTCCTGAATTTTCTGCCGCCCGGCAGCCTCATTCTTGATTTCGGCTGCGGATCCGGCCGTGATTCTAAGCGTTTCCGCGATCTCGGTTTTTCTGTAGATGATGTTGACGGATCGCCGGAAATGTGCGACATTGCCGCCGCATATACCGGTTTTCCTGTCAGATGCCTTCTCTTTCAGGATCTTGATGAGATCGAGAAATATGACGGCGTCTGGGCATGCGCCTCAATCCTTCATCTGAACAGAAAAGATCTCGCAGACGTATTTTTAAAAACGGCGCGCGCCCTGAAAGAAGGCGGCGTCATGTACACGTCATTTAAACACGGAACTTTCGAAGGCATCAGAAACGGCCGGCAGTTCACAGATATGACGGAAGACTCATTGAAAGATTTCACGGAAAAAACAGACGTCTTCAGGATCAGAGAACTTTGGGTGTCGTCAGACGTCAGACCCGGAAGAGAAGAAGAAAAATGGGTGAACGTCATTCTGGAAAAGAAGTGAAGGCGGCGGAAATGATCCGAAAAGTCGCTGCCGCCGCCTGTCGCATGCCTGTGTGCGAGCTCATTATCATGCGGTTAACTTTTGACGTGTTGAATCCGCCGTCTGTCATACGCCTGTACGCGAGTCCGTTATCATGCTGTTACTTTTGACGTGTTGAATCCGCCGCCTGTCGCACGCCTGCATAAAGGCTCTCATGCCGGACCGGCCGCTCATTTCCGGACAATTTTCTCTTTTATTCCGCCGGTCCTTGAATAAAACACGCAATATCCCCAGAGGGCAACGAAGATCCCGATCAGGATCATGAACATCGCCGCGGAAATGAGATTGCCCCGGATGTTGAGGAAAAGAGACGCGAGCAGAATGATCTCAATGGACGAGACCGACAGCAGCAGATACTTAAAACCCTTCCGCCACGGGAAGAAAAATCCTTGGCGTTCCTGCCGGATGTTGATCTCCGTGAAAGTGATCCACGTCGCGATCGTCGTCAGCATCGGCCACGTCAGCGTGTTGTTCTGAGAATTCGAAGACGTCGCAGACGGTGTGAATAGTTCCGTAGAGACCGCATCGCCCGGAATCCCGGAAAAAATGGTCGGCAGGAGGATATGTTCCGGAATGCAGCTGAAAATATCCGCCTGGACAACAATGAAGACCAGACCGCAGAGAAGAATGATACCCTGAAAAACGGCCGAGATCGTTGCCAGATTCGACGGTTTGATCGAATAATCGACAACGATGCCGTAATCTTCATGGCGGAGATCGTACGCCTCCCGGAAAACGCCGTGGATCTTTTCATCGAAACGATACAGATACCTCTTTTTTTCATCAGGGTAATCAACAAACGCAGGCTTGACGGGAAGCGGTCCGGGATCGCAGAGGAATGCGGAAAAGCCGTCGAACGGATTGACGGAAGACTGATCCTGTTCCGGTCCCGATTCAGATCCGGATGCCGATCCCGATTCAGATCCGGACTCAGATCCCTGCCGCAGATGTCCGATGACAGCCGTCGTCGCCGATCCTTCTTCAAATTTCCCGGAAATCTTCGAATGCGGGAAAAGCGCCGGCGAGAGAGCCCACCCCCGCGGCGCCGTCACATAAAACTCAGACGCCGAAGGCCCTTTCACGAAAAACCGGTACTCATACGTCGGCCTGTGAAGAATACGCCCCGCAAGAGACAGCTGCCGCCGCCTGACAAAAGACCGGTCCGGATCTTCATACGTCAGCTCCAGCTTCAGATGCCTCAGCCGGACACCCGGCGGGATCCCGTGCTTTTCATAAACACCCGCAAACGCAGACGAATCGATCAACGGAAAAGACGCCGGATCATAGATCGCCCGCAGGCACCCGTCGCCCGGGACGACCGCCAGCTCATTGCGGCCGTCGTTGACCGCAAAAACATGGATATCAGCCGCAGAAGACGGCGCATGCAGGCAGACGGAAAATTCGCTGTCATCCGCCGCCACATCCATGAACTGCCGGACAAGCTGCCCCGGCCGCGGATGCCACAACGCCTCAATGCGCCACTTGTTCTGAATCAATACAGAAACCATGAGCAGGGAAATAGAAACAGCG
>JAGAEB010000013.1 GCA_017613335.1 Methanosarcinaceae archaeon | reverse complement strand
TCTCACTCGGAGTTTCGCTCGGTGTCTCACTCGGGGTTTCGCTCGGCGTCTCACTCGGGGTTTCGCTCGGCGTCTCACTCGGGGTTTCGCTCGGCGTCTCACTCGGGGTTTCGCTCGGCGTCTCACTCGGGGTTTCGCTCGGCACGGCGCTCGGTACAGCACTCGGCACGGCACTCGGCACGGCGCTCGGTGAAGCTCTCGGGGTTGAACTCGGCTCAGCAGTCGGTCCGGAACTCGGTGATGCTCTCGGCGTTGAACTCGGCGCAACGGTCGATTCAGAACTCGGAGAAGCTTTCGGCGTTGAACTCGGCGCAGCGGTCGGTCCGGAAGTCGGAGAAGCTCTCGGGGCTGAACTCGGCCCGGAAGCCGGCGCAACAGTTGCGACAGGTTCAGATGTACCGGCCGATGCAGCGGTCGCAGATGAATCTTCATCTGATCCGAGGAGGTCACCGGACAGATCATCCGTGACGCCGGCTCCTGCAAGAGCAGGCATTCCGCTGAAAAGAGATAACAGCAGAACGGATATGATCAGAATGTTAGATAATTTCGCAGTCATAATGGATTCTCAGATTTTTGATTGTGATTTTCGGAAGAGATTAAATTGAGAATGACAGATCATCTTCTTTTCATGAATCAACTGATCAGACGCATTTATCAGCACATATTTTCCGGAAGACATGATCAGATAAAAAAATGCCCCCGTCCATATTGAATGCGGCCGTGAATTCAGGCGGAATCTGAAATTCAGGTATCAGAAATGATCCATACAGAATGTTTTATTCCCGAAGGAATGCTGAGATAAATTAAACATATTACAATAAAACATACATACTGTTCAATATTCGTTTTTGAAAAAGAAGATATTCACGTGTCATACAATGCAGACATCTTTAAAAAGTTTTATGTATGCAGAAATGAACCGGAAACACAAAATGTGACGGGAAACAGGACGACAGAAAGCGTAAACTGTACCGAAACAGGACAGCGGAAAGCTCAAAATATACCGAACCAGGATAGCAGAAAACAAGGAGCGGCCGGGGTTTTCCGGCGATGAAGGGGCGCAGTCTGCGGAAAATGCATCAGGCCGGAAAATGCCCGGATGATCGGTATCCGATGAATTCGGCATTGTCGCCGTTGCGGTCAAGGTATCCGGCGGCATGTATACCGTCTTCGTCGATGACGAATATCTCGGGCGTGACCGGATGCGGATCGCTCAGGAATTCGGAGAGGATGCTGTTTCCGTAAACCGTGACGGCGTCATCGATATCGCAGTCCCTGATGATCTCAAAAATGCCGGCTGTCGGCATATAGATAAAAACGGGAAGGGGAAAGCCGCTTCTGATAAGTTTGAGCGGAAGACCCGGGGCGATGAGGAAGGAAGACGGATAGAAGAAATCCGTATCGATGAAGCCGATCTGCAGGCCTGTTTCTTCATCCGTCTCGACGGAGATCTCGGAGGGACCGAGACAGCGGTCGAGGTTGGCGACAGCTGTTTCGCGGAGCATGTCTTCATCGATGTGCCAGGCATCGAGATGCTTCCGGCCGATCCATTCTCTGCGGTCTGAAATTTCATAGAAATACGCGCATCTGAATTCATCTGTCATGTCATCGGAGACAACGTCTCCCGGGTTGAGGGCCGTCGAATAAAAAACAGGAAAGACCGCTTCTCTGACATCATCCCATGCAGGGATGATGCCGGCTTCTGAAAGAACGGCCGACATGAAATGTTCATATCCGGAAAGACTGCCGGTCCTGTCGTATTCCTTCTGGAGCTGTTCAAGACTGACGGTCAGTTCATGATCTTTCAGAGAAATGATCAGATCGCTTCCGTCACCGTTTTTTACTTTGCCGCCGAGGGCTTTGAATTCTGTGATGAATTTTTCACGAAGATCTGTTTCGGGGATGTTTCCCGGAGAGTCAGTCATAATGAGTCAGCTCCTTTCTGTGTTTTCGCCGGCAGACCCCTGCCGGCCGTCAGTCGTCATCATTCAGTTATCAGTCGTCAGCAGTCAGTCGTCATCATTCAGTCGTCATCATTCAGTTATCAGTCGTCAGCCGCCTGAAACTGCCGGATAGATCCGGATCTCATCGCCGTCGCTGAGAATGAATTCCGGCGCCCGGCCGGCAGTTATGCGTTTTTTGTTGACCATGATGAGGATCTGAGACCGGAGAGAACCGGACTGATCAAAAAGAAGGCGATGACCGTCATCGGTTCCGGAAAAAGATGTCAGAACGGATAAAACATCGGGAGATCCGCTGACAGAAAATGACGGGGCATCATCAAAAAATTCTTTCAGCCTGCCGTATACAAATATGGAAATGATCATGATAATTCCTGCAGTCAGATGAAATGGACAGATAAAAGCGGAAAGATGAAATGAATATCAGATATCGGTTGAAGGATCAGGAGAGACAGACGGATATCGGATTGAAGGAAGGCCGTCTGACGGATCGGACATCTCCTGAACAGACGGGACATTCATCGTTTTTTTCATACTCGATGATGTCTGTCGTGTCTGAAAGGCCGTCCCATATAAGGAGTTTTCCGCACAGGACCTGTCCGCATCCGGTAATATATTTGATGACTTCGAGCGCTTCAAGAGAGCCTATAATACCGGCTGTTGCGCCCATGATCGGGAAAGGTGCGGGTTTTTCGATCTCGGTTTCGGATACGGTTTCTGATCCTGTTTCGGATTCTTTGTCATCTTTTTTTCCGGATGCCGGGGCATCGGCGATGAGATGATCCGCCATCTCCGGATACAGACAGAACAGGCAGGGATTTTCGTTTCCCGGAAGGATCGAAGATATCTGGCCGCCGAAGCCGGAAACGCCGGCATGGAAATAAGCCAGACCGTTTCTGTAGGCATGATAAGCCAGAACGGCTCTCGTTTCTGTGTTGTCGAGGGCGTCGATGATGATGCGGCAGTCTCCGGTCATTTCCGCAACGGATTCCTGTGTGATCTTTCCGGTGACCGGAATGACGCGGATCTCCGGGTTGAGCGCGGAAAGTTTTTCGGCGCCTGAGAGAGCTTTCAGACGGCCGTTGTCGGCTGTCCGGTGCAGAAACTGGCGGTTCAGATTTGAAGGAGAGACCGTGTCCATATCTGCCAGGATGATCTGTCCGACGCCTGCTGCCGCCAGATATGTCGCAACGGGGGAACCGAGTCCCCCGGCGCCGGCGATGAACACTTTTGCGTCGGAAAGTTTTTTCTGGCCCTCTTTGCCGATCAGAGGAAGCTGTCTGAAATAGCGGTCTGAAGAAGGATCATTGACTGAGGCGGAATCTGTCTGCTTCATAAAGATCATGACTTACAGGAGATACAGTTCTTTATCCGGGGCGTTGCCTTCAGGATCGGACGTTTCCGGCCGGCAGAAATCTTCGCCGTCCATGGCAAACTGTTTATAGACATCGCATTCGCGGCAGAGGCACGTCTGATTGCCGACGTTTCCGGCATTGCCGGTGTTTCCGGAATTTTTGTCGTTTTCTGCTCTTCCGAGACTGATCGAACCGACAAGTCCCGGTTCAGAATATGTTTCACAGCGACCGTATGTCTCACAGGGACCTTTGGCGCAGTACATGACGATCCCGAAAGACGGTCTGAGGGCACATCCCGGACAGAGACAGGCTTTTGAGTGATGGAAAGAGGCGCAGACGCCGAAATATTTTCCGAATCCTGCGGGGCGTTTGGGTTTTTCCCGACAGGAACGGTTTTCGCCGGCTGTTTCATTCATATTTATATCCTCCATATGTATATCCCCCATATTTGTCCCCCTCAATATCTTCCGCCGCATCGGCGACCGGTCTCGATCCGGGAACATTTCGGAACCGGAAGATTTCCGGACGATCCGAATATATTGTTTCCGGAAGAGCGGACAGACATTATTTCCGGAAGAGCGGACAGACATTATTTCCGGAAGAGCGGACAGGCATGACCTTTCAGATCAGTCTTTTCTGACCAGAGAGATCAGACGTCTGTAATTTTCCGGGCTTTTATCGACTTCCGCCGTGACGACATCGTGAACGGATCCGCCGCCGTCACCGTTTCTTCTCGGGATGAGGTGCGTGTGGACGTGCATGACGGATTGGCCGGCGGCTTCGCCGATGTTGATCCCGAGCGTGATCCCGTCCGCTTTCAGGCCGTCTTTGAGGGCTTTGGCGATTTTGTTCACGCGGGCGTAATAAGCTGCGGCTTCTTCTTCGCTCATATCGATGAACGTGTCGTAATGTTTTTTCGGGATCACAACGGTGTGTCCTTCAGCGCAGGGAGCAATATCAAGGAAGGCCAGAACAACGTCGTCTTCATAGATGCTGTAAGAAGGGATCGCTCCGGCGCCGATTTTGCAGAAAAGGCAGTCACATGTCATAATAATCACATTTTTTGATAGGATCTGTGTTGAATTTGTATCGGATCGGTATCGAATTTGTATCTGATCAGTATCGGATTTGATCGGATCGGTATCGAATTTGTGTGAAATCTGTATGGAATAAATAATTATGTCCGATGATGATGTTTTCCGGCTTTTGCCGGAACATCTTATTCATCGTCATCGTCTTCGAAGAGCGTGTTGACGAACCACTCCGGATCGAATTTCTGAAGATCGCCGTACTCCTGGCCGACGCCGAAGAAGAGGATCGGGCTTTTGGTGATGCCGGCGATGGAGATCGCGGCGCCGCCTTTTGAGTCGGCATCCAGTTTCGTCAGGATCGTTCCGTCGATGCGGACGGCTTCACTGAACTGGGAAGCGCGCCGGACGGCATCGTTTCCGGCTGTGGATTCATCGACGAAGATGATCAGATCGGGGGAACTGACGCGGCAGATCTTTTCAAGCTGGGCCATGAGATTGACATTTGTGTGCATACGGCCGGCCGTATCTGAAAGAAGGACATCGATGTTGTGCGCTTTTGAATACTGAAGAGCATCATAGATGACAGCGGCCGGATCGGAGCCTTCCTGGTGGCTGATCAGTTTGATGCCGAGTCTGTCGGCATGGATACGGATCTGGTCGATGGCGCCGGCGCGGTAAGTGTCGCCTGCGGCGATCGCGACGGAATAGCCCTGCTGCCGGAGGCGGTAGGCGATCTTGGCGATGCTCGTCGTTTTGCCTGTGCCGTTGATACCGATGAAAGCCAGATGCGTCGTCTGTCCTTTTCTTGCGGCGATGTATTCGTCGAAATCGAAAACGTTGTGCGACATGACTTTCAGAATGGCGTTTCTGAGAGCGTCTTCGACGATGGCGTCTGTACTCTTTCCGATCTTTTTGTGTGTGCCTGCGAGTTCTTTTCTGACGGAGTCGATGATATCTTCGCAGACTTCGAGCGCCAGATCGCTTTCCAGAAGAGCGAATTCGAGTTCTTCCAGCGGTTCTTCCAGATCTTTGTCGTCCAGAACGACTTCCTGTTTGAGAACAAAAGACTTGGCTCTTGAAAAGAAACCTTCTTTTTTCCGGGATTCAGCCGGCGTATCCGGAACGATGCCGCTGACGGCAGATGCGTGTTTCGCAGACTCCGGGGAAACGGCGGAAGCGGAAGAACCGGATGAAGAACCGGATGAAGAAGCGGATGAAGAAGCGGATGATCCCGTTGATGCGACGGAAGCGGAAGATGCAGACGCTGCAGAGGAAGATGCAGAGTCACTTTCGGACTTTTCAGAGACGGATGATGTCATCACATCTCTGCTTTCAGATTCTCCGGATGATTTTTCCGCAGACGTTCCGGAAGATGTTCCGGATGCAGGCGACACATCAGATCCGGCGGAGCCGGCGGGCTTTTCCTGCTTTGATTCCTTCTTTTCACCGGAACCGAATAATCTGCTGAAGAACGATTTTTTGGAGGGCTGCCCGGAGCCGTTTTCTGTTCCGGTTTTGGGAGCATCCTCACCGACATCGTTTTTCTCTGTGGCTGTTTCTTCAGAAGAAGCCGCACCGGAAGAAGTGACGGCAGCAGATTCCGCGCCGGAAGATGTTCCGGAAACGGATTCCGCAACGGATCCGTCATCTGTTCCTGTAACGGGTTCAGCGTCGTTTCCGACATCGGTTTCGGTGACAGTTCCGACGGCAGATTTCGTTTCTGCCTGATCTTCCGTCGTCGTTTCAGCAGCCGTTTCCGGGACGACGGCGCCGGATTCCTGTTTTTCGGGCAATGAAGGCGTGTCCGGCAGAGCCTCATCGGCACCTTTTTCGTGGATCCGGTCTGTGACGCTGTCTTTGAAATTTTTCAGTTTTTCTTTGAGTTTTCCGAACAAATAAATCTCTCCGGGATAGTTTTTCAGGAATCGGGGAAGCGGATCTTTCCGTTCCGCCGGTTCCGCAGCAGAAATAACGAACTGTTATTTTTCAGGATGAACGGACAATAAGACGACCATGACATTTAAAGATGAGCAAAAGAATGCCGGGACCGGACCAAACCAACTGTCATGACAAAGATAACAGGGATCAAAAAATAAGGAAGGCGTAAAAACAAAAAGATCAGGAAGGAGCAAAAACAAAAAAAAGATACGATCGGAGCAAAAACGAAAAAAGATACGGTCGGAGCAAAAACAAAAAGATATGGAAGAAGCAAAATAAAAAGATACGGTCGGAGCAAAAACGAAAAAAAGATACGGTCGGAGCAAAAACGAAAAAAGATACGGTCGGGGCAAAAACAAAAAAATACGGAAGAAGCAAAAACAAAAAGATCAGGAAAGGGATGAAACGAAAATCCGGGCGGCAGGCAGCACGGATAAAAAAAAAGCATCAGACATGCCCTTTCGAGGCATCTCTGATGCATTTTGTCCGGATATCCGACCCGGATATCTGTATCGATCCGGTGTTCTGACTCAGTACTTGGATCTCTGGAGGGCCATGAGGTCTTCCATGGTGAGTTTTCCGCCGTCCTTGAATTTGTCCATGATGTCGCGCGCATCTTTTTCTGCTTCTGCGCGGTCGATCTGCGGCGTTTTATCCTGTTTCGGCTTTCTGCTGCGTTCGCGCGGCGGGGCTGCCGGTGCGATGCCGAGTTCTTTGTCGATCTCACGGATCTCTTTCTGGATCTTGATGAAGGTGTTGTGCTGTTCGTCTGCAGCTTCCTGGGCTTTGACGAAATTCTTGTGAGCCACATCGGAAGCAGCGCGTGCTTTGTCAGCTTCCTTGAAGGCTGCGATCATTTTCTCGTGGAATTCCTGTGCGGACTTTGCGAATTCGGACAGCCGGTTATGATATTCTGATGCCTCATCCCGGATTTTCTGAGCTTCTTCAAGGACAGCCTTCAGGTCTGTGTTTTCTTCCAGCTGTTTTTTCTTTTCTTCATAAGCTTTTTCAAGCTCTTTGACTTTGGCGACGAGTTCCTTCTCTTTCTTCGGCGTCAGGACTTTGGTCTGCTGTTCGAATTCAAGCTGGTCGATCTGTTTTCTGATCTGCTTGATGGAAGGTCCGTCGAGTTCGCTGCCTTTGCGGAGTGAGTCTGCCTGCGCAAGAAGTTCATTTGCTTTTGCGTTTGTCGTGTCGCGGAGTTCTTTGTATTTGCTCACATTGACGTTGACTTCGTCTCTTTTGGCTTTGTAATCCTGCGCGACGGCGATCAGTTCTTTGGTCTTTGAGTTCAGCTCGTTTCTTTCGGCGGCGAAGGCGCTTGCCTCGGCGTTCAGCTGGTTTCTTCTTTTAATGGCTTCTTCTGAGAGAGCTTTCAATTCATTTTTCCGGGTTTCGGGATCATTTGTCATTTCCATTGGTCCTCCTTTTCCGTCACAGAAAGACGGCTTTCGGGTTTTCCCATTATGCACTGTCGAAGTTGATGAGATCATCATAGACACCGTTGAAAAGACCGCGGACGATGGGGATCACGCTGCGGAGATCTTTTTCCGTCACAGCAATCCCGGCTGCGGCCTGCACGGCGGGTTTCGCGTTGAAAGCGATGGAGAAGCCGGCTTTTCTGAAGAGGCAGATATCATTCGCCCCGTCGGCGATAATGACGCATTCCTCATAGGGGATGCCGGTCTCTTTGACGATCAGGTCAAGAACTTTTTCTTTGGAGTTTGTCGTCGTCAAAAGACCTGACGCCGTTCCGTCCAGAACGCCGTCTTTGACGCCGAGCTCGTTCGAAAATACATAATCAATGTTGAGGCTTTTGCCGACATCTTCCGCAGCGATCCGAAAACCGCTCGTGATCATAGCGGTCTTGACACCGTATGACTGAATAAATGCCAGCAGGTCGGGTGCGCCGTTCATCAAAGGCATCTTCATGACAGCTTCCTTGGCTGCTTCGACAGACAATCCTTTCAGAAAAGCGACACGCTGCTTCAGAGATTCCGTGAAATCGACTTCACCTCTCATGGCAGCTGCTGTGATCTTTGATACTTCATCGACGGCGCCGGCCGCACGGGCCAGTTCATCGATAGTCTCCGCATCGACAAGTGTACTGTCCATATCGAAAACAAAAAGCCTGAATCTTTTGTTTCCGTCTGTTTGAATATTGACGTCAGAAGAACTCACAGCATCAAAACCTCTGTCTGTATAGCCGGAGAAAGCGCCGGGTGATTCAGTCTGCCGACGGCCCGGACATCCGAAAAACAGACCCGGAAACAGTCAGAACGATCAAAATCAGAAACTTTCATGCAATGCATCCGGACATGAAATGCGGCATACAGTGCAGAAAGGACATACCCTTCTCCGCAGACAACGGGACACATAATATCGCCCATTAATTTAAACCTTTTCATCGGAGCGGACAGGGACCGGAGAGGAAAAACGGGATCAGGCAGGGAAAAAGATGACCGGAAAGGACGAAAAAGGACAGAAAAACGGAAACAAATATGAAAAGGACAAAAAACGGAAATGAATATGGAAAAGAAGAAAAAGACAGAAAAGGATCAGATCGATCCTTTTGTGATCTCTTCTTCTGTCAGATAGCAGGCAGGATCGTCGCCCCAGATGTTGCCGGTGACGGCTTCGGCTCTGACGCGGAAATTGCCGTTGCAGACGTCGATCCAGCGGCAGCGGCTGCATTTGGATGCATTTTCGAGGAGGAGCGGTTTTCTGTTTTTGAGACCGGCCATGACGGGGTCTGAAAGATCCGTCCAGATCTCTGAGAATTTCCTTTCGCGAACGTTTCCGAAAGAATGGTGACGCCAGAACTGATCGGCATGAACGCTGCCGTCCCAGGAGACACAGCCGATGCCGATGCCTGTCGAATTGCCGCCGTTCATGGAGAGAAGTTCATAGACTTCCGCCGCGCGCTCAGGGTCTTCTTTCAGGAGGCGGAGATAGATGTAGGGGCCGTCGCAGTGATTGTCGACGGTCAGGACTTCAGCGGGGAAGCCTTTTTTGTGGAGAGCTTCCGTGCTGTCCATGATGAGGTCGACGACTTTGCGGCTTTCCTCGGGGGTGAGGTCGTCATCAATGAGACGGGAGCCGCGTCCGGCATAAACGAGGTGGTAGAAACAGATGCGGGGAATGTTTTCGCGTTCCAGCATATCGAAGATGGCCGGCACATCGCCGACATTGTTTTTGTTGATCGTGAAACGGAGACCGACTTTGATGCCTGCTTCCTGACAGTTTTTAAGTCCCGCAAGAGCGTCTGCAAAGGCGCCTTTGCAGCCTCTGAAACGGTCGTTCGTCGCTTCAAGGCCGTCAAAGGAAATGCCGACGTACGACAGGCCGACTTCTTTGAGCTGCTGCGCTTTTTCTTTCGTGATCAGCGTACCGTTCGTCGAGATCACGGCGCGCATGCCTTTTTCTTTGGCGTAGCGGGCCAGCTCGACAAGGTCTTCGCGGAGAAGCGGCTCGCCGCCCGAGAAGAGGATGACGGGAGAGCCGAACGCGGCCAGATCATCGATGAGCGCTTTTCCTTCTTCGGTCGTCAGTTCATCCGGCTGCGGCGCGGACGGATCGACAGCCTGCGCATAGCAGTGGATGCATCTGAGGTTGCAGCGTTTTGTCATATTCCAGACGACGACCGGTTTTTTGTCCCGTGAAAACTGGAGGAGATGAGACGGTAATTTTTTGGATTCGCGGTTATAGCGAAGAGCATCGGACGGCTCAACGGTTCCGCAGTATAACTTCGATATTCCGATCATGAGGTCTGAAAAAGGAATGAAGATTTAAATAATTAATGAAAATCGGGGGAAGACGATCGGATAATGGGGGAAAAAAGAAAGATGAGGGAAAAAGAAAGATGAGG
>JAGAEB010000111.1 GCA_017613335.1 Methanosarcinaceae archaeon | reverse complement strand
CTTTTTTCCTGCTTCTTTTTTCCTGCTTCTTTTCCGCTTTCTGCATCCTGTCAGACAAATATTATATCTGTAAAGTCACATCTTCCCGTCATACTGTTACTTCGGTTTTTTCCGGTGATCTCATGAAAAAAACAGCTGTTGTTTTTGATTCTGCAGGGACTCTCGTGGAAATGTATCGCGTTGCGCTGGACATGAGCACGGGTACATTCATTCCTGATTCAGACAATCTGAGGATCGTTTCTGAAATTCAGAGAGCCGGCCTCGTCGTTCTGGATACGCCGTCAGAAAATGTTCTGAGGCAGGATCCTGAATGCCTGATCTCTGATTATCTGGAAAAAGAGCATGTTCATTTAGGGATCGTCTATTCGAATGAATTCCTCAATCCGGAATCAATCTCTCTGACGCTGAAAAAATCAAAAATACCCATCGGAAAGCTTCAGTATATCCTCAGGAAAGCCGGAAACTATTACGATGACCCCGTTTATTCCGTTTCCGGATTCATCGCGGACATTGAAAAAGAAACCGTTCCTTTTCTGATGAGTACGGGCGGCGCGCTTTTTCCGAATGCCCGTGACGTGGTCGAAAACATCCGGGAAACAGGCGCTGATATCTACATCGCCTCAGGAGACGACAAAACAAACGTCCTCAGAGTCGGCCGCCGTCTGAATATTCCCGATGACCGTGTCTATTCTCTCTGCAGAGCCGAGAACAAAAAACAGCTCATCTCCGGATTTCAGAATGAATACGATCTCGTGATCATGGTCGGAGACGGCATCAACGATCTCGCTGCGCTCCGGCAGGCTGACATCGGAATCCTTATCAGCCGCAAAAATTATTATACACCGGATTCCCTGAAAAATGCGGCCGATGTCATCATCACCGACCTCGGCGACTGCTGCAGTATCATCCGCCGTCATATGGGTGCTGACTGACATCCGCCGGATACGGGTGAAAGACGATATGCCGGATCATACTGCTGAATCATACTGCTGAATCATACTGCTGAATCATACTGCTGAATCATACTGCTGAATCATACTGGATTTCCGCCGGTGAATTTTTATGGTCTTATCATCGTCCAAAAACGTCTGGATCTGCATGACTGTCGTTTTTGCCTTACTGGTCGGTCTCACGGCCTTCTCTCTGATCTTCCTGGAAAAAGTTCTGGCCGTTGCCGTCATCTGCATGATCATCCTTTCCGTCGTTTCCGGGCTGTGGGATCTTTTCCGCAAAGCGGCGGCCGGGCTCTCTTCCGGATCGCAGCTGATCATTTTCATCATCCTCATCTGCGCGGCCGTCCTGTTCGTCATCCTTTCTCTCCACCGTGAGATCCTCGTCCTGCTGGCGGTCTCGCACAATATCGAATCTATCCGGCAGATGATCCAGGATCTGATCAGCTCGGAAACCCTCAGGATCAATTCCGCCACGGTCACTTATTTCAGCAGCAGAGTATCAGAAGAAGTGGACAATCTCTTCGCATCCCTTGCCGGCATGGTCTTCCGCCTGTTCTCAAAGTCGGCCGTTCTTCTCGGCGGCATATTCATCATCTGTCCCGGGGTGTTCTTCCTCTGGTTCGGAAACAGAGACAGACTGGAATCCGCGATTGCTTCTGTCCTTCCCGACGGCTACGAAGAAGAGAGCCTCCGGACACTGTCCGATATCGTCACGGAGATCCGGCGTTATATCAACGTCCGCGTCGTCGAATTATGTTTCACGACCTGTTTCTTCTGCCTCGGCCTGAAGATGCTCGGTCTTCCGCAGTGGCTTTTCATCGGCGTTCTCTGCGGGATCTGCATGATGGTTCCCTACATCGGCCCGGTTATTGCCGTGACTTTTGCCGTCATCATCGGCCTGACTCACGGAACGAGCATCGCCGCCGGGATCCTTGTCCTCTACAGTGTCGTCATTCTGCTGGATTATGTCTATTTCCTCAGAGTCGCCGACAAAAATACGATCCATCCCCTGATCGTCATTCCGCTGGCATTGGTCTTCTATGAACTGTTCAATGTCTTCGGCATGATCCTGTGCGTCCCTATCTTCATCATCTTCAGAGTCATTCTGAAAGAGATCTATGAACAGGCGGTCGCCACTTTCCCTGAGCCGGGATCCGTGTCCGGAAACGATGACACGGAAACGTTGCCGGAAAAAGCGGATCCGTAAAACAGGACAGAAACCGGAAATGAAAACAGGGGGATCAGACCTGTCAGACATCAGACGGGCGCCGGCTTACGATGCGGCATCGGTCCCGGGCAAAAAACATCAATAAACCATTAATAAACAGAATCCATGAACAACGTCATCATACGACTCCCAAAACGGAATCCTTCGTGAGATCTGAATACATCCGGGTTTTAACATGAGCAAAAAATATGACCTTATCAGAGATCCTTTCCCCGCCTCCGGGAAATTCCCGGGAAATCCGGTCTCCGGCAACGCTTCCGGCGGCCCGAAGGATGTCCGCCTTTATCTTTATTATGCCGCCCAGTGCGATCCGAAGAAATGCACCGGCAAAAAACTGGACAAATTCGGCCTTGTCACGCTGTACGATGACATCAAAAGAACGCCGAAGGGCTCTATTCTCATGGATCCGCGGGCCGAACAGGCATTGTCTCCGGCCGACGACCTCAAAAAAGGGATCGTTGTTCTGGACTGCTCCTGGGCGCATGCCGAAGAGACTTTTCCGATCCTCGACGCAATGCCCCTTCAGAAAAGAGCGCTGCCGTATCTCGTCGCCGCCAATCCCGTCAACTTCGGAAGACCCATGCGCCTCACCTCTGCCGAAGCCTATGCCGCCGCCCTGTATATCCTGGGCAGAAAAGATCAGGCAGAGCGCGTCATGGCGAAATTCAACTGGGGTCACGTCTTCCTGGAGCTCAATCACGATCCGCTCGAAGATTATTCAAAAGCCAAAGACAGCGCCGATATCATCCGGATCCAGAGTGAATATATCCGAAATTTATGCCTGATCCGTATTTGTCCGTGACCCGGATCCTTTCCGGATTTCTGCATCGATCCGGTATGAAAGGTTAAATTTATCTGTAATTGTTTTCTTTCTCCACGCTATTGTGCCTGTCCTGTCATCAGGCATTCCTGATCCTGTCCGGTGGTAAATATGTCCTGTCAGTCCGGCTGCGCAGAATCGTGCGGCAATCCTCGTCCGTTTTACTTATGTCGTTTTGTTTTCGGATTGGCTGTCGCTTTTTTATGGATCCTGACAGGGCCGGTGATCCCGGGCATCCTGTCCGCGG
>JAGAEB010000110.1 GCA_017613335.1 Methanosarcinaceae archaeon | reverse complement strand
GAAGCTGTCTCAGCTTTTCCGGTCAGTCAGGAGAATTTTTCCGGAAACGGTTTTTCCGTTTTCCGGAAACTCTGTCCTGTTTTCAGTCAGCATTTTTTCGTTATCCCTGATCTTTTTTTTCTGTTTTCCCTGATCTTTTTTTCTGTTTTCCCTGATCTTTTTTTCTGTTTTCCCTGATCTTTTTTTTCTGTTTTCCGGATCTTCTCTTTTTCCGGAATGCCCCGGGGAAATCCCGGTTCCGTCCGTTTAATATTTATCCGTCTGTTCCCTTTTTTCACCCCTATGTTATATGCTTTTGAACTGTCGGGTGAACACAAAGAGATCCCGGCGGCCGAGATTTACGGTGCTCTGGAATCCCGCGGTTTTTCCTGCCAAACGAAAGAAACGATGACGCAGTGCATCCTTGTCGACATCGAACGTCCCGGGACGGATGTTTCCGAAACGGACAGGATCCTGCGCGAAGATCTCTCAGAGGCGCTTTCGATGACGCATGCGATCTCCCGTGTGATCGCTGTCTGCGGCGTCGGCGAAAATGAGATCCTCGATATGGCCGATCATTTCAATGCGAAAGAATGGCTGACGGCGGGTCAGAAATTCGTCGTCCGCGCCAAACGTCTCGGGAACAATTCCGTTCTGAAATCCATGGACATCGAAGGCCGTGTCGGCGGCCGTATTTTCCGCCAGGGATTCCGGGCCGGCCTCAAAGATGCCGACGTTGTGTTCCGGCTCACGCTTTCCGACCGCGCCGTCTTCGGCCTTCTCATCGCGCACGTCGACCGCGGCTCGTATGAATGCCGCTCACCGCAGCAGAAACCGTTCTTCTATCCGGGCGTCCTGATGCCGCGCATGGCACGTGCTTTGTGCAATATGGCCGGTGTCAGGCCGGGCGTCACCATGCTCGATCCCTTCTGCGGTACCGCCGGGATCCTCCTGGAAGCAGGCCTCCTCGGTGCGGAAGTCATCGGCGTCGATGCCCAGGAAAAGATCGTCGTCGGCGCCGTCCTCAACATGGAAGGCTACGACGCCGTCACCGGCGCATTCAGAAAACCGGGCGATCCTGCCGTCGACTACACGCTCCTCATCGGAGACGCCTGCCGCCTGCCCTTCGCAGACGAAACAGTCGACGCCGTCATCACCGATCCGCCTTACGGCAGATCCGCCGCGATCAAAGCCGAATCCCTTGAAGCGCTTTATGCCGGCTCTTTCAGAGAAATATACCGCGTCCTCAGACCGGGCAGCAAAGCCGTCATCGTCTCAGAGATCGACGTCCTTCCCTTCGCCGGGAACACCGGCTTCAGCGTGATCGCCGTTTATAAACAAAGAGTCCACCGGAGCCTGACAAGAACGATCACGCTCGTGAAAAAAGAATGACAATTCCGGCTGTTCCGGAAAGCAGTCATTTACCGGAACTTTCCGGCTTTTTTCTGTCAAAATAGATGTTTTTCCCGGAAACTTTCAGCGGCAGAGCGATCGCCGCCTGCGCGTCGAGAAGACCGCATGAACAGGCGGCCGCGCCTGCCGTATACATGACTCTTGAATCAAGGCACATATCTTTTGCTTTTGCAGCCGCGGAGCCGAGGGCGATCCCGAGATCGATCGCTTTGATCAGGCAGACAGGTCCTTTAAACGGCGTTCCGGTTTTCTTCACCCCGCCGTCCGCCTGACTTTTCTCTGATTCCGCTTCCGCAGACTCTCTGAACCGCACGAATTCCGCGCAGGATGAAAAACCGCAGCCGCCGCAGTTCAGGCCGAGGGGCTCTGAATCTTTCAGTCCGATAAAAACGACCGCATCCGAATTCTCGATATTCGAAGCATCGCGGGCAAAAAAAGAACCCTCGGAAAGAGATCTCTCTCTCATAACATCTGCCAGCTTCCGGATATCTTCCGGTTCGGCCAGCGCCGTCACGATACTGTCCAGACCTTTACCTTTCGGCGCCGTTCTGGCGGCGACAAGGATCTCCTGAGCCATCTGCCTGACTGCTTCTGTTTCACAATTGATCTTCATGATATTCCTCCTGTTTTTGTGATCTGTCTGTCCTGTCTGTTCATTGATTTTCATGAATGTGTGTTTTCACGACTGTGTTTTCACTATTTTTCACAACTGTTTCACACAGTGTTTTCACAAATGTTTTCACACAGTGTTTTCACAAATGTTTTCACACAATGTTTTCACAACTGTTTTCACACAGTGTCTGCAGTTTTTTCTGCTGTCTGTGTCAGGCATTGCTGAGTTTTAAATATTTTCAACGAATTGAAAAAGCAGTCTGACCGGTCTTTCCGCCGGCCGTCTGCCTGATGAAACAGGCGGGCGCGGGAACGGATCCGGATCCGTCCGCTGTCGGCGGATCATCTCCGGCCGGAAGGATGTCAACAAACCGAAAATCCGGGGCTTCCCGGAGACGGCCGGTGAATTTTTTATGAGTGAAAAGATCGAAGTTGAGAAATATACTGACAAGTATTTCCTCAGGACGTACGATATCCTTCAGAAAGAAGGACTCAATCCCTTTGTCAGAGCGCAGGTTTTTGTCCGGAAAGGTCCGGGAACGATGGCAGGTTCTGCAGACGCGGTTTCTTTTATCAGAGCGCATTCCGATATTGAAAAGCACGGCGGCCGCATCTATGCGCTTGAAGACGGAAAGACATACGATCCGCTTGAGACGCTCCTTCTGATCGAAGCGCCCGTTCTTGATATCGTCCGTCTGGAAACGCTCTATCTCGGGATCATCAGCTCTTCCCTCGCACGCCTGAACGATCACGCGGTCATCGATCCGGCAAAAGTCAGAGAGAACATGAAACAGATCACTGATGCCGCAGAAGGACGTCCGGTCACTTATTTCGGCGCCCGTCACTGGCATTACAGCGAAGACGCGCTGATCTCCGAAGCAGCTGTCAACGGCGGCGCCTGCGGTGCCTCGACGGATATCGGCGCCGCCTTTGCCGGAAAAAAAGGCGTCGGAACGATCCCGCACATCCTCGAAACGATCTTTGAAAAGAAATACGGCCGGGAAAACGCCGTCTGCGAAGCAACGCTCGCCTTTGACCGCGACATGGATCCGGCCATCCCGCGCATCGCCCTCATCGATTACAGGAACCATGAGATCGACGATGCGCTCGCCGTCGTCCGGGCTCTTCCGTCCCTCGATGCCGTCCGCATCGACACATGCGGCGAAAACATCGGTCAGGGAGCGCTTTCTTTCGATGATCTGAAGAATAGAGACGGCAGTCCGCTTCCGGAAGATGAGATCGACCGGATCCTCGAAAAATTCTTCGGCAGGAATATCCGTTACAGCGACATTCCCGAAAGCGACCGCGAATTCTGGTTCGGCCACGGCGTCACCGTCACCGGCGTTTATGCCGTCAAAGAGGCGCTCCTCAGAAACGGATACGACCGCACCGGCGTCATGCTCACGAGCGGCTTCGGCAATCCCGAAAAGGTCCGCGCCTTCGCCCGCGCCGAAAAAATGACCGGCGTCAGACTCTTCGACAGCCTCGGTGTCGGCGGCATCTTCGAATCACGCGACGCCACGATGGACGTCGTCTCCGTCGGCGATTCGATCGACGATATGACGCCGGTCTCAAAAGCCGGCCGCTGTTACAGACCAAACCCGCGCCTGACGCGCGTTCTCTGAGATCCGCCCGAAGATCCGGCGGATCCGGACAGACAAAAACAGGAAAAAACAGGAAAAATATACACATTCCCGGTCAGGATATCATGACAGACGCTGAAAATGAAAACATATCCGGCCGGGATTCCGTACCCGCGGCGTCATCCGGATCATCGTCGTCATCCGTGATGTCATCCGGATCATCGCCGTCATCCGTGATGTCATCCGGATCATCGTCGTCATCCGTGATGTCATCCGGATCATCGCCGTCATCCGTGATGTCATCCGGATCATCACCGTCATCCGTGCCGGATCACGATCCCGTCTTATCCTCTGTTTCCGGACCGGCGTCCGGAAACAGACTCGTCCTCTGCGTTCCGTCGCACACGGCCGGCAGGATCATCAGTATCCTTAAATCAGCCTCTCTTTTTGATCCCGGGAGAAAAACGGAAACGATCCGCATATCAGGTATTTCCCTGATCCCGGTGATCCGTATACCTGAGACTGATCTCTTTTTACCGCTTCTGTCCGATCCTTCATTTCAGGATCTTTCCGGGATCTCTGCGGCATCTTCCCTCAATCCGTCGTATGTGAAAAAAGAGGTTCCTCTGAAAACATTCGTCCGGAACAGCCGTTCTCTTCTGGCAGAGAATTCTCTCTTTTTCACGGACGAACAGATCGACAGATTCCCGGCCGGGCGCCAGATGATCGGCGATATCGCCGTCCTGACGATCCCGGATTCCCTGCAGGCTGAGAAATATGATATCGCGCGCGCCCTCGTCCTGATGGATCCGTCCATCCGCCTCGTCCTGAATGATTCAGGCATCAGAGGCGTTTTCAGAGAACCCTGCCGTGAGATCATCTATCCGCCTGTCTCCCGGGACAAAAGCAGGGATGATCCCGGCGCAGATTTTTCCGGATACGATCTGTCGACCGTCGTGACCCATGAAGAAAACGGGTGTCATTTCCGGCTCGATGTCATGAAGCTCATGTTCTCGAAAGGGAATCTGGAAGAAAAAAGAAGGATGTCCCGGACCGGATCCGGCGAAACAGTCGTCGATATGTTCTGCGGCATCGGCTATTTCACGATCCCGATGGCCGTCCGCGCGAAACCGGAACGGATCTTCGCGATCGAACTCAACCCGGTCTCATTCAGATATCTCTGTGAAAACATCCGTCTGAATCATGTCGAAAAGATCGTCACGCCTGTCCTCGGCGACTGCGGAAAAGTCACGCCCGAAGGTGTCGCCGACCGTGTCCTGATGGGTTACGTCGGAACGACGCACTGTTTCCTGGACGCCGGGATCCGGGCGCTGAAGCCACAGGGCGGCATCCTTCACTATCACGAGACCGTCCCGGAAAAACTGTATCCGCAAAGACCTGTCGACAGGATCTGCCGCGCCGCAGCAAAAGCCGGGAAAAAAACAGAGATCATGGACTGCCGGATCATCAAGAAATATTCGCCCGGCGTCATCCACGTCGTGATCGATGCCCGCATTTTCCGATCGCCCGGGAAAACAGCGCGTCAAAACATCGGAAGCATCGTCTCCGCAGATATGCCTCTATATATACCCTTCTTTTTCCCGGACATCTTTGAAAGACTGCATCCGCCCCGCTGAAGAGATCCGGAGCGGGGATATTCTTTTCCATTTAACTTTGTCGGTCCGACAGGAAAAATTTAATATACAAAATACAACAGGTTTAAATACTTTGCATACATTTGATATATAGTTTATCTATCCTGCATGCATTGCGTACCGCTCTTTTCATATTATACATGCTGTCGTGAAAATTTGGAGGTACGGGAATCCGGACTGCTTCCGGCTGACTCTGTCCGGCCGGCTGCTTCACAGCGGAACGATCTGTCCGGAAAAGAAGGTCATCCGCTTCAAAAAAAGCATCTGCTAATAGATTTCTGATTATATATAGATTTTGAGGAATCACAGGCTCATGAAAAGACTCGGTGTTGTCACTTCCAGGCACGGTCACTCCTGTCTGGTCGTCAAAGGAGATTCTGCGGACAACAGCGCCGCTTTCCGGATGATGAATGCTCCGGTCATCGATAAAAACGTCAGCCGTATCGGAAAAGTCGTCAATGTTTTCGGATCTGAGACCCGGACGTACTTCCTGGTGCGCATTTTCCGTGAGATCGATGAGCGCCGCATCAAAAGTCTCGTCAGTGAAAAAGTCTACATCAGGTAACTGCATCAGGCAACTGCATCAGGTAACTGCATCAGGTAACTGCATCAGGTAACTGCATCAGGTAACTGCATCAGGTAACTGCGTCAGGCAACTGCGTCAGGCAACTGCTTCAGGCAACTGCTTCAGGCAACTGCGTCAGGCAACTGCTTCAGGCAACTGCGTCAGGCAACTGCGTCAGAGAAGGCATCTCCGGAGCCGTTTCCGCTTTCCCG
>JAGAEB010000109.1 GCA_017613335.1 Methanosarcinaceae archaeon | reverse complement strand
GTGAGCGAAGCGAACATATCGCGAACGAAGTGAGCGAAAACAGAGACAGAAGACATGTACAAACGGAAAATCTGTGAGCGAAGCGAACAGATTTTGCGAACATGTCGCGAACGGAGTGAGAGAAAACAGAGACAGAAGATGCATATTGCAAAATGAAAATCTGTGAGCGAAGCGAACAGATTTTTGAACAGATTTTATATATACTTTTGACGGTTCTATGTTTCATTTGTATTTTATAAGTCAGAGGCATCCTCTGCCGTTCAGGCAAATATTTCCGGCAGACTTTCTGCCGGATCATCATTCATTATGCGGGTTTAATTCCGACCATTTCAGTAAGGATTAAATAGAAAATGGTGATTTGACTGATACGTACAACGGCGTGTATCGCGTGTCTCGACACGATCGATATTGATAAACGTCGGGAGTAGTTACTATGGTAAAGACGATTGCAGAAATCAATCAGAAAATAAGAAACGGAGACGTCCGGGTTGTGACGGCCGAAGAAATGTCGGATATTGTCGACGAGATCGGTGCGGCCCGCGCGGCAGAAGAAGTAGATGTCGTGACGACAGGAACCTTCGGCGCCATGTGTTCTTCCGGTGTTTTCCTCAATTTCGGACATTCCGAAACGCCGATCAAAATTACAAAGACATGGCTCAACAACGTTGAGTCTTATTCAGGCCTGGCCGCCGTTGATACATACCTCGGCGCGACACAGCTGGCGGACGACAACACGCGCGACCACATGACTTACGGCGGCGCACACGTCATCGAAGATCTCATCAGAGGCAAAGAAGTCGAACTCAGAGCAGAATCCTATACGACGGACTGTTATCCGAGAAAAGAACTCACGACGACGATCACGATCGACGACATCAACCAGGCGATCATGGTCAACCCGAGAAACGCCTACCAGAGATACGATGCCGCCACGAACGGTTCCAAAAAGATCATCCACACCTACATGGGAGAACTTCTGCCTGAGTTCAGAAACGTCAGTTACTCCGGCGCAGGCATCCTGTCGCCGCTCTCGAACAACCCGACTTACCGCGGATACGGATGCGGAACGCGTATCTTCATCGGCGGCGCTCAGGGTCACATCGTCGACCAGGGAACCCAGTGTTCTTCCGCCGGCGGATACGGTACACTCATGACGACCGGAAACCTGAAGGAAATGTCTTCCGACTTCGTCAGAGCCGCGATCTTCGACGGCTACGGCATTTCCCTGTATCTGGGTATCGGCATTCCGATCCCGATCCTCGATGCCGGCATGGCACAGGCAGCAGCTGTCCGCGATAAAGACATTTCTGTCGCCGTCAAAGATTATTCCCTGCCGATCCGTGACAGACCGGCCATCCGCATGGCCACCTATGAAGAACTCCGTTCCGGCCAGATCGAACTCAACGGCCGCATGGTCCCGACATCATCTCTCTCAAGCTTCAGAAAAGCCAGACAGATCGCCGGCATCCTGAAAGAATGGATCTCCGCCGGCAATTTCCTGCTCGGCGACCCGGTCGACACGATCCCGACGAACCTTGCCACAAAACCGATGAAAGAAACTCAGAAACTGCCGCTCGTCGGTCAGATCATGGCTGTCCCGGTCACGATCGAAAAGACGGCGACGGTCACGGAAGCGGCCAAAAAGATGCATGACAACGAAAAGAACCATCTTCCTGTCGTTTCAGGCACACATCTTGAAGGCATCATCACCTCCTGGGATATCGCAAGAGCCGTTTCTGAAAACAACCTCCAGTCCGTTGAGAAATACATGAGCGAAAATGCGATCACCTGCCGTCCGGAAGAACGTGCGGAAGTCGCTGCCGACAGAATGCACAAAGCAGGCATCTCATCCATGCCCGTCGTCGACGGTGCCGGAAACATCCTCGGCCTCATCACAGCGGAAGATCTCAGCCGCCTTGTCACAGGGAGGGTTCACCAATGAAATTTAAAATTGAATTCAAAATGGAATGCGTCAATGCTCCGATCCTTTCCGGCGTCATTCTCGAGACGAAAGTGCCGATCAGCATCGATACCTGCAGCATCAGCCAGAAAGGCGGCCGCATGGTCATTGAAGTCCCCAACGATGTCGCCGATACTGTCCGGAAAGCCTTTGAAGCCAAAGGCGTCGACATAAGCGTCCTCAAGACGCCGATCGTCAGGAACAGCGACAAATGCGTCGACTGCGGCGCCTGCATCTCTGTCTGTCCGTCAAAGACATACAGCTTCGACAAAGACTGGAAACTGCAGGTAAGCACGGAAAACTGTACATCCTGCGGTCTCTGCATCAGAATGTGCCCGCAGGGCGCACTCAGCCTTGAAAGCCGTGAATGAACGGCCGGAATTTTCAGACTGTCCTGACGGGATCTCCTGCTGTCCGGCAGATCCCGTCATGACCGGCTGCCGGAGATCCGTCAGGATTTCCGGCTTTTTTGTTTTCTGATCCCGGCCGGTCCCGTTCCTTCCGTTTCCGTTCCGTCCGGTCACATTCCGCCCGATCCTGCCGGATTCCTTTCTGTTTTTGTGTTTCAGCCGGTATCATAAAATATCCCTCATTCTTTCCGGATAACGGATAAATACCGTTTCCGCTCTTAATTCCCGATCATACTCTGATTATACTCCTTAAATTCCCGATCATACTGATCATACTCAAAATCCTCTAAAATTCAGTTCGGCGTTTATCATGACACTTGATCCTCATAATTTACAGATGTTCACAGGCATCAAACGTGATGCGAACGATTTCATCAATATCGATCCTCTCCAGACGGCCGGAAAGCTGACGCCGGAAGCCAAAGAAACACTCCTCGAATGGGGAGACGGCTATTCCGTCTGTGATTTCTGCGGCGGCATTCTTGACATGATCAAAAAACCGCCGATCGAAGAATTCGTTCATAAAGCTCTCCCGGAATTCCTGGGAACGGACGATGCCCGCGTCACGAACGGCGCCCGTGAATCCAAATTCATTGTCTTCAACGCGCTCGGAAAAGAAGATAAAGGCGGCTATGTCGTCATGGACGGTCTGGCTCACTATTCAAGCAAAGTCGCTGCCGAAAGAGCAGGCCTTGATATCGTCTTTACAAAAAAGCCGGAAGCGCCGCTCTATAATATCGAACCGCAGGATTATGTCGACGCGATCGAAAAAGGCATTGCCGAATACGGTAAAAAACCGGCCGTCGTTCAGCTGACTTATCCGGACGGGAATTACGGCAATCTTGCCGATGTGAAAGAAATCTCGAAGATCGTTCATGAATATGATGTGCCGTTCCTTGTCAACGGCGCTTATGCCGTCGGCAGGATGCCTGTCAACGCCAAGGACATGGGCGCCGACTTTATCGTCGGAAGCGGCCACAAATCAATGTCCGCCTGCGGTCCCGTCGGCGTTCTCGGTGTCAACGGCGATTATGCGGACATCCTTTTCAGAAAATCACAGTACAGCAAGATCAAAGAAGTCGAACTTCTCGGCTGTACGTCCCGCGGCGCCCCGGTCATGACGCTCATGGCTTCTTTCCCGGAAGTCGTCAGAAGGACGCAGCCTGAGAACTGGGAAGCGGAAGTCGACAAAGCCCGCCGCTTCATCGACCGTCTCGAGTCGACCGGAAAACTCACTCTCTTCGGTCAGAGACCGCATGCCCACGATCTCATGTTCTTTGAATCAGAAGGCTTCTACAACATTTCCCAAAGAGTCAAAGACGGACGCTTCTTCCTGTACAAAGAACTCAAAAAAGCAAAGATCCACGGCATCAAAACGGGTCTGACACGCAACTTCAAGATCAGCACTTACGGCGTCTCTCAGGAAAACCTCGACGTCGTTGCTGATACATTTGAAGACATCCTCAAAAAATATGATGAGATCTGAAAAGGATCACATCTGAAAAATATGATGCGATCTGAAAACGGATCACATCCGTACCTGATCACGTCTGTGTTTAAAACAAAAAGGCAACGAATCTTATGATCCGTTGCCTTTTTTATTCAAAGAGCATTCCGTTTTTTATATCCTGGCCGGCACGGGACGGCCTGATCACATCTTTTCAGGAAAAACCTTCCCGCAGATCCGGAGAATCCCTGATCACTGCAGACGGCAGTATTTTTCGTTCGTGTATCTGTGGTTGTATTTTTTCGGGCCGCCTTCGTAATCGGCGACGATGTGTCCGTTGCCGCGGAGGATGTATTTGTAGATCATGAGGCCTTCCATGCCGACGGGTC
>JAGAEB010000108.1 GCA_017613335.1 Methanosarcinaceae archaeon | reverse complement strand
GAGTCCGGCAGAGGCTGACAGAGACCGACAGAGACCGACAAAGGCTGACAGAGACCGACAGAGACCGACAAAGGCTGACAGAGACTGACAGAGGCTGACAGAGATTGACAAAGGCTGACAGAGACTGACAGAGGCGGCGGCCGGACGCCGCACGGATAAAAAAAAGGCAGAACCGGAATTTTTTAGGATTCCGGATCTGCCTGTTCTTTCGTTTTTGTTACAGTTTTTCGTTTTTGTTACAGTTTTTCGTTTTTTTGTTGCTTTTCGTTTTTTTGTTGCTTTCGTTTTTATTGCTGTTTTTTTCTTTGTGGTTCGTTATGTCATATTCTCCGTTTTTCCGGACAGCGTTCATTCGGCTTCCGGATCTTCTTCATCCGTCATGCGGTTGCTGACGGCGCCTGTCTTTTTGAGGACCTCATGCAGGATGACACCGTATGTCGGACGGACGATGAGGACACCGATGAGGACACCGGCGATCGTTGTGACGGCAAATCCTTTGAGGGAACCGAAGGCCATGAACAGGAGCGGTGCCATGGCGACGATCGTCGTCGCAGCCGCGCCGAAGATGATGGCAAAAGCCCTGCCGATCCTTGAGAAATAAAGCTTCGAGGACGGCATTTTTCCTTCACGGATGGCTTCATCGGTGATGATCACCAGGTGATCGACGCCTGTACCGAACACGGCGATGATACCGGCAAGGGATGCCAGATCGAGTTCCTGACCGATGATGATCGAGAAGGCCAGGATGATGATCACTTCACAGACGGAAGCGATCGACATCGGGATCGCAATGGCGACCTTGCCGTAGTTGTGCATGATGATCAGGAAAACGCCGATCAGCGTGAGCAGTCCTGTGATGCAGGCGCCGGTCAGGAACTGTGAGCCGAGGCTTGCCGGAACTTCACCGGATCCGATGATCTTCATGTTGACCGGGAGAGCGCCTGATCTCAGGTGGATCTGGAGTTCTTTGGCTTCTTCCTGAGACTGGCATGTGGCCTGCCAGGAATAGATGGCGCCTGTCTGGAGCTGCGTTGCGGCACTGGCGCTCAGGGGCGCGCTGTAGACGATTTCATCGTCGAGGATCATCATGAGTTCATGGGCGTTCGGATTGATGGTGGCGCCGGTCGCTTTTGCGGCAGCCTGGAGAGCCAGGGCGCCTTCATCATTGAGCGTGAACGGAACGGCCCAAAGTCCCGACGGAAGCTGTCCGATCGCATTGACTTCATCGATCGATTCACCGTAGAGGACGTGCATGCTCTCGTCTCCGGTCGTCACGATGCGGATCTCGAACTTACCCGGGTTTTCAACATACTTCTGAGCCTCGCTCAGGGGAATGCCGGCAAAATCAATGAGAATGTACTGATTTCCGACGGCGCGGATCGGAAGATCCTTGACACCGAGACCGTTTCCGAGCTTATTGTTGAGAACTTCGATCGTCGTCCGGATCGTTTCATCCGTGACGCCGGTCTCATAAGCAACGACATGGCCGCCGACTTCCGAAAGGATCTGATTCAGATCGTCTTCCGTCAGCATGGAGCGGATCTCATAGGTCGTATTTTTTTCATCCGCAAAGACCGTGACTTCGGATGATGTCCGGTCAGCAAGGAATGTTTTGATGAGCGTGCTCATCGACGTGGTCACGGTGACCGTCTTCGTCGTCGTTCCCGTCACGGACACTTCACTGCCGAGAGCAAGTTCCATGCGTGTCTTGTTGACAGCCGCATCCGTCGTGAAAACGACGGTGCCTGATCCGGATTCACCGAAACGGGAAGACGTGACTGTGACTGCCTGGCCGAGTTCTTCGGAAGCAAGGGCGGAAACGATCCGGGATGCATCGGCATCGGCCTGGATCATGACGCCCTGAAGTTCCATCTGGAGCCAGGAACCGCCTTCGATATCAAGGCCGTAGTTGATGCGTGTCGAAAAGCCGTCTTCAGAATTCCAGGTCGGACCGATGATGATCACAGATGCCAGAAGGGCGATGACAAGGACGATGATCCGCCAGTTCATCCAGAAGGGTCTTTCTTTTTCTTCTTCGATCAATTCTGACTCCTCCTGCCGGTTCTTCTGTAATAGGCGGTCGACGTGTATTTACGGAGCATTCCGACGTGGAGCAGCCACGTGTTCATCAGGTCTGCCAGAAGACCGATCAGGATGATCAGAGAGATCTGGGAGAGGAGCGTGATCTGCGGGAAAGACGGAATGATGAGGTACATGTAAGTGGAGACGAGGTACATGACAAGGAATGCGCAGATAGTCGTTGTCGTCATCGTGAGACCCGTCTGCAGGGAACGTGAGATCTTGTCCGGGACTTCGCCGCCGCGTTTGAGGACTTTGCTCTGGAGCAGAATGTCACTGTCGACGGAATAACCGATGAGCATGAGAAGAGCCGCGATCGTACCGAGAGACAGTTCGATCCCGAAAATGTTCATAAAGGCGATCGGGATGACGATGTCTGAGATCGCCGTCGGCAGAACGAGCATTGCCGGAACGATCTGCTTAAAGATGATCAGGACGACGATGCCCATGCAGACGAAGGAAAGGAGAACGGCTGTCAGAGTCTTTTTCTGCAGATCCGCGCTGTATGTCGGCGCGACGCTCTTTTCTTCAACATCCGTGAAATGACTGTTGATGATCTCTCTGACGGACATCAGCTCATCCGAGTCCATGAATGAAAACTGTAAATTGATCCTGTCGCCGGACGATCTTATATCTGAAAGCGGATAGTCGGCGAAAAGCTGCCGGATGGCTTCATCGCTTGATGTCGCCGGATCGGAACCGTTGACAGTCACGGTAAACTGGGTGCCTCCGACAAAATCCATGCCGGGCTTCACCGGATAGCCTGTCATTGCATACGTTCCTGCAATGATCAGGACCGCTATGACAAAAACGACCGCAGGGATCGCGATCAGCTTTTTGTCAGATGAATTCCGGATAAATGAATTCATGTACTGATAAAGAGTTTTACGGGATTTTCCCAAATTTTTCAACTCCGTATTTGTTTTTTTGCTTCGGCTTCTGATCTTCAGCTTTCAGCTTTTTGTTTTCAGACTTTCAGCTTTTTATTTTCAGCTTTCGGTCATCAGCTGCCGGCTTCTGATCATCGGCTTTCGCTTTTGTTTTTATCCAAGGTAACAGCGGAAGAATGATCGGTATCTCCGGGCGGTATCGTCCGATACCGTCGTCAGACGCCTGTTTCTGTTTCCCGTACGGATCACGCCCGGCATCCGGGCTGCCGTAAAGGATCTCTTTATGCCGCTATCTGAACGAATAGATGCAACAACAGAAAAATAGTAAATATATGTTGTGTTTTCAGAACCGTTCTCATCTTCATTTTATATCGTTTTTTCCGTCTTCCGTGTTTTTTCATCCTGCGTTCTCTCATCACCTGTATTTTCTGCTTTCTGTATCTTTTTGCATCATCGCTGTATTTTCTGCATCTCGTTGTTTTATTATCCGGACGCTTTCAGAAGAATACGTTTCCGGAAAACGGCCATACTCTTTGAATATTTGCCGGGTATCTCTTTTCCGGCAATGATTTATTGACTCACATATGATTATTTGCTGATCTATGATTCAATTTATATATGTGAATTCTCATTCTGAATCTGTTTTCAATGTTTCATAAGGGCGTGTGGCCTAGCCAGGATATGGCGGCAGCCTCCTAAGCTGTAGATCGGGGGTTCGAATCCCTTCACGCTCGCTGAACCTGAACCGGATTCCTTCACGGATCCGGTTCATTTTGTTTCTCTGAATTTCTCTGAATTCTTTACTTCCTTTACGCCTGACTCCCTTTACTTCGAATCCTTATTCTTGTTCTTTATTTACGCTGCTTTCTTCTCCACCACCCGCCGTCACATCTCACATAACACACCATGAAAAACGGGACAGAACTTCGAAACAACAAAAAGACAGGTCAAAGCATGAGCATTATCCGTAAAGCCAGGATCAGCGATGTCATGGAAATGAGAAATCTCATTAATTCATATGCAGCGGAAGGCTGTATGCTCCCGCGCTCTCTGGACAGTCTTTACTCGAAGATCCGTGATTTTCATGTCTGTGAAGAAGACGGCCATGTGATCGGCTGCTGCGGTGTCCACCCCGACTGGGAAGATCTGGCCGAAGTCGTTTCACTCGCAGTCGCCAGACCGTATACAAAACAGGGAATCGCCACGAAGCTTCTTGAAGCCTGCACACAGGATGCCCTCGAGATCGGCATCAACAGGCTTTTCGTCCTGACGAGCATTCCGGAATTCTTTGACAAACAGGGATATACCCGCGTCACAAGGGATGATATCCCCTGGAAAGTCTGGGCGGACTGTGTCAACTGTCCCCAATATCCGGACTGCAGATCCGCATCGCTGATCCGCGTCATAAACACAGAAGAAAAACAGTGACAGAAGGAAACACTCCTTTTTTTCTTCTTTTTCCGGTATTTTTTCGTTTCATCTGTCCTGTTTTGCTTTTGTCTGTCTGTTTTGCTTTTTGCCTGTCTGTTTTGCCTTTTGTCTGTCTGTTTTGCTCTTTTGTTTTGCCTGTTCTGCCCTTTTGTTTTGCCTGTCCTGCCCTTTTTGTCATATCCTCCGGCCGGATGTCTCATTTTCTGCCGTTTTTTCCGCATGATTTTTATGTATTCCTGACGGTATGCTACTCAAATTACCGGTGATTCGCCATGGCAGAGCCGTTGAATGTTATCAATACGAAAGAAATGGAAAAAGAAGACAAACTGAGAAAAGTCAGGAACAACCTGAAAGACGTCAAAAACATCTTCGTCGTGATGAGCGGCAAAGGCGGCGTCGGCAAGAGTACCGTTTCCGCCGCCCTTGCGGCAGGTCTTGCCGCGCGCGGCAACTATGTCGGTCTGGCCGACTGTGATATGCACGGTCCGAGCATTCCGATGATCTTCGGTCTTGAAGGAGCCGAACCTGACGTGGAAGACGGTATGCTCGTTCCGGTCACCCCGGTCCCGAGCCTCAAACTCATGTCGATCGCTTTCCTGCTCCCGGACAGGGATCAGCCCGTCATCTGGAGAGGTCCTGCCAAAATGGGCGCGATCAAACAGTTCTTTGAAGACGTCGCCTGGGGCAATCTCGATTATCTCATCGTTGACCTGCCGCCGGGAACGGGGGATGAACCGCTCAGCGTCCTCCAGCAGGTCCCGGGCATCGACGGCGCTTTCATCGTGACGATCCCGCAGGATGTCGCGCTTGCCAGCGTCAGGAAATCCCTGAGCTTCCTCAACAAAATGGAAGTCCGCCCGCTCGGTATCATCGACAACATGGACGGTCTCGTCTGCCCTCACTGCCATGAGACGATCGATGTTTTCGGCTCGTCCGGCGTCGAAAAAGCGTCTCAGGATTTCTCCGTCCCGATCCTTGCAAAACTGCCTCTCGATCCGTCTTTTTCAAAAGCCGAAGAATCCGGAAAGATCATCGAATGGATGATGGCTGATTCCCCCTGGAAAAAAGCCTTTGATGATATCCTCGATGAAGCCGAAAGGCTCGGCGCCGAAAAGAAAGACCGATCACGGCGGACCGATCAACAAAAATCAATGAAAAGGTGCAGAAATGGCAGGAATGGAACCCGGATCTCCCATGAGATGCCTCTGGTATTTCTTCGTTGCACTTATTGCCGGAACCGTTTTCGGATTCTATGAATTCGGAAATCTCTTTTACGGCATTGCTCTCGGCGTCATTGTCGGACTTATCGTCGCAGTCATCGCAAAAATGAAGATCATCCGACCGGTCACCTGACCGATCATATCACGCGGCCAGCCTCAGGCCGAAGACCGCCCGCTTCCGGCGCAGACCGCGCCGCTGCTCCGAAAGACCGCTTTTCATCACATCGATTCATCACATCGATTCATCACATCGATTCATCACATCGACTATCCTGTATCAACAATCCAGGCTGAAATTATGGCAAAAATACAAATGACAACACCCCTCGTCGAAATGGACGGGGATGAAATGACCCGCGTTATGTGGCAGATGATCAAAGACGACCTGATCCTTCCGTTCATCGACCTGAAATCCGAGTATTACGACCTCGGGCTGAAGAACAGGGATGCGACAGACGATCAGGTGACAACGGACGCCTCTCTTGCCACGAAGAAATACGGCGTTGCCGTCAAATGCGCCACGATCACGCCGAATGCCGCCCGCATGGATGAATACAATCTGAAAGAAATGTGGAAAAGCCCGAACGGTACCATCCGCGCGATCCTCGACGGCACTGTTTTCCGCGCGCCGATCATCGTCAAAGGCATCGAACCGTGCGTCAGGCAGTGGGAAAAGCCGATCACGATCGCCAGACACGCTTACGGCGATGTCTACAGAGGCGTCGAGATGAAAGTCCCCGGACCCGGAAAAGCCGAACTCGTCTTCACATCAGAAGACGGCACCGTCACCCGCGAAGTCATCCACGAATTCAAAGGACCGGGGATCCTCCAGGGCATGCACAATCTCAACAGATCGATCGAGAGCTTTGCACGTTCCTGTTTCAACTACGCTCTTGACACGAAACAGGATCTCTGGTTCGCTTCCAAAGATACGATCTCCAAAAAATACGATCACACATTCAAAGACATCTTTCAGGAGATCTACGATGCAGAATACGCCGAAAAATTCAAAGAAGCCGGCATCGAATACTTCTACACCCTTATCGATGATGCCGTCTCCCGCGTCATGAAATCGACAGGCGGCTACATCTGGGCCTGCAAGAACTATGACGGCGACGTCATGAGCGACATGGTCGCGACCGCCTTCGGCTCTCTCGCGATGATGACTTCCGTCCTTGTATCCCCTGACGGCGTCTATGAATTCGAAGCCGCCCACGGCACCGTCCAGCGCCACTACTATCAGTACCTCGACGGCAAAGAAACGTCCACCAACTCCGTGGCCACGATCTTCGCCTGGTCAGGCGCTCTCAGAAAACGCGGCGAACTCGACAATCTCCCCGAACTGTCCGCCTTTGCCGACAGACTCGAAAAAGCAACGATCGATACGATCGAATCCGGCACCATGACGAAAGATCTCGCTCTCATCACGACGCTTGAAAATGTGCACCAGGTCAATACCGGCGATTTCATCAAAGCCGTCAGGGCAAGACTTGAAAACGCCTGAGAACCGGCATAAAAAACGTCTGAAACGTGCATAAAAAAGCTAAAAACACGAATAAAAAAAGCCTGCATCCTTCGGATGCAGGCTTTTTTTTGTGTTTTGTGTTTTTGTGTTTTTGTTTTTGTGATTTTGTTTTTGTGTTTTTGTGATTTTGTTTTTGTGTTACCTTATCGCGGCTGACACTCTTTTTACACTTTTGTCCGACACTTCTGCTTATGCTTTTGAAACGCCGATATGCATGGAAACGCCTTCGACGTCCCAGTCGACGACGAGATCTCCGGCGGGTTCTGCTTTCATGTCGAAGTCTTTTGCGCGGACTTCATCTCTGATGGTGTCGATCGTTCCTGAAACGAGATCGGAGACGCGTTCGTCGGCAATCTTCATTTTCACGGAAATGACGGCATCGACCGGGAGGTCCATCGTCTTTCTCATGTCCTGGACACGGCGGATGACTTCACGCATATAACCCTCCGCTTCGAGTTCTTTTGTCAGGACAGCATCGACATAGACCATGCCGACGTCAGAGTCGGCGCCGGCGATTCCTTCCGGCACGAATTCTTCGAAGTTGACCATGTCCGGCGTGATCTCGATGGTCGTTCCGTCTTCGAGCGTTCCTTCGACGGATTCGACATAAGTGAACGAATCCCTGAGAGATGCGGCATCGGCTGCAAGGAGGAAGTCTGCGACTTTCTTGGCATTCTGTCTGAATTTCGGACCGAGGACGCCGTTGTTCGGGATCAGTCTGACGTTGAGTTCCTTCCAGGATTCACCGACCGGGACGATGACGATATCCTTGGCGTTCGTCTGGTCGAGAAGAACGGATCTCAGAAGGCTGACAGCCGCCTGAACTTTTTCATCCTTCGGCGTGACGACGATCCTGGAGACCGGCCAGCGCAGTTTTCTGCCGGCTTTCTGGCGTGCGTTGGAGGATGATCTGACGATCTCTCTGACGATATCCATGTATTCCTCAAGTTCCGGATTGAGGAAGATCTCCTTCACTTCCGGCCAGTCATTCATGTGAACGGAAGACGGCGCATCCGGACAGACATTTCTCACAAGGTTCTGATACATCTCCTCAGCCATGAACGGCATGAAAGGCGCAATGACTTTCGTCAGCGTCGTGAGGACTTCGTAAAGCGTCGCATAAGCGGCGATCTTGTCCGGATCATCCGCTTCAGTCCAGGTCCTCGGACGGACGAGCTGGATGTACCAGCGGGAGAGATCTTCAAGGATATAGTTCAGGACGGAGCGGGCCGCCTTGTGAAGAAGCCGCTGAGCCATCGCGTCATTGACGTCTCTGATGAGCGTCTGAAGTCTTGAAAGGATCCATTTGTCTTCTTCTCTCATGTCCGCGATGACGGATTCTGCCGGATGTGCAGCCGGATCGAAATGATCGAGCGTCATGTACGGGAGCGGGAATTTGTAGACATTCCAGAGCGTGTTGAGCGTTCCGGTGACGTTGGCGACTTCTTCCCAGCTGAATTTCAGGTCGTCCCAGGGCGCACAGGCGGAAATGATGTAGGCGCGGAGCGCATCTGCGCCGTGTTTTTCAACGACGTCTTCCGGTGCGATGACGTTTCCGAGACTCTTGGACATCTTCTTGCCGCCGGCATCGAGCGTGAAACCGTGCATGAGGACGCTTTTATACGGTGCTTTTCCGAAAGCGGTGACGGATGCGCCGAGCTGGGAATAGAACCAGCCGCGTGTCTGATCCTGGCCTTCAAGGATGAGGTCCGCCGGCCAGAGTTTTTCGAATTTTTCTTTCTCTTTCGGGAAACCGACTGTCGCCCAGGAAGCCATGGCGGAATCGAACCAGACATCGAAAACATCGGTCGTTCTTTTCATTTCCGCGCCGCAGCTGTCGCATTTGATCTTAACGTCATCGACATACGGACGGTGGAGTTCGATATCGCCGGTCAGGCCTGCTTTTTCGATCAGTTCCTGTTTGGTGCCGATGACGGTGCGTCTGCCGCATTCGGCGCAGGTCCAGATCGGGATCGGAATGCCCCAGTATCTCTGACGGGAAATGCACCAGTCGCGGGCGCCCTCGATCCAGTCATGGAAACGGGCGGATCCGGCCCATTCCGGATACCAGCTGACTTTTTCGATCTCGGAAAGCATCGTTTCTTTGACTTTGACGATGTCGATGAACCACTGCTCAGTGGCCAGGAAAATGATCGGTGTCTTGCAGCGCCAGCAGTGTCCGTATCTGTGTTCGACGGTTCCTTCCGAGAGGAGGCATCCTTTTGCTCTGAGGTCTTCAATAACGATCGGGTTGGCGTCACGGATGTTCATGCCGGCATATTTTCCGGCGTCTTTGGTGTAATTGCCGTTCGGACCGACGGGGCAGATGACCGGAAGGCCGTATTTCACGCCGACGTTGAAGTCGTCAAGACCGTGACCCGGCGCGATATGGACACATCCCGTGTTGTCGGCGACGACGTAATCTGCCGGATAGACGGCGTGCGGGATCGTTGCCTGCATGGGCACTTCTTCCGCGAGCGGGCTTGTGTATTCGAGGCCCTGCAGTTCTGTTCCTTTCATCACGGCGATGATCTCATGGGACTGATATTTTCCTCTCCTGAGAACGAGCGGGATCATGTCTTTTCCCATGATGAGGATCTCTTCTTTTCCTTCCGGACTGACGGCTTTTATACGCGCATATTCGATGTCGGGATTGACGGCAACAGCAACGTTGGACGGGATTGTCCAGGGCGTTGTCGTCCAGATGACGATATAGGCGTCTTTTTCGCCTTTGAGCGGGAATTTCACATAGATCGAGATGTCTTTTCTGTCGGCATATTCGACTTCCGAGTCGGCGATGGCCGTTTCACAGCGCGGGCACCAGTTGACGACTCTTTTTCCGACATCGAGAAGATCTTTTTCGTGCGCCTGCTTTGTGACCCACCAGGCGGACTCGATGTACTCGTCTTTGAGCGTCATGTACGGTTTTTCCCAGTTCATCCAGATGCCGATCTTTTTGAACTGTTCCGTCATGGCTTCCTTGTTACCGATCGCGAATTTGCGGCATTCCTGAATGAAATTGCCGACGCCGAACGTTTCGATGTCTTTTTTGGATCTGAACCCGAGAAGGCCTTCCACTTTGACTTCGATCGGCAGACCGTGCATATCCCAGCCCGGCGTGTCGCTGACAGCGTACCCGTTCATGGATGTGTAACGGAGGATCGCGTCTTTCATGATCTTGTTCCAGGCCGTTCCCAGGTGGATGTGACCTGTCGTGTACGGCGGACCGTCGACAAAATAGAATTTGGGACATTCTTTTCTGAGTTCGCGTGTCTTGCGGTAGGATTCATCTTCCTGCCAATACTGGGAGATTTCTTTTTCGATGGCTCCCGCATCATATCTGTCAGTAATGTTCTTTAACATGGGACGTCTCCCGAATGTGTTCGGCCCGGATCTTCCGATCCGTATGCGAAGAGATAATAAAGTAAGAATAAGACGAAGGCCGGTCATGAACAGACCGGCTGATGAAAAGTCGATAAAATACAGTGCGTAAACGTGACATCATATAAAAAAACTTTCGGATTCCTGAATATCGGTCTCAGGGTCTCTCTGATCCGGCGCCGAAGCGTTTCCTGAGAAATGAAGACAGACTTTTTCCGAAATCGTCATCAAAAGAGATCATCCGGGCCGGATCATCCGGATCGGTCTCTGCAGGAGCCCCCGCGCCGTCTTTCTCAGGAAAACACATCCTGAGCGTCCTTTTTGCTTCATCCTGCGTGATGAGCCCGGCGTCTGTTTCATCTTTCAGCCGGCAGATCATCGACACAAGACCGACGGCTGCGCCGTCTTCCTGAACAGCTTCCGGGATGTCTTTCAGATCTTCGGGGCGGATCCCGAATCTTTCAAGCCTTCTGAGGATCGTCTTCTGACGTCCGGCGCAGAGCCCCGTCTCCCGGAAAAGCGCTTCTGAAACAGCTGCCCGGACGGCCGCGCTGATCATTTCACCGGCCCGGGCGTGATGGGTCATGTCTGTCAGATACGGCCGCCCCGATCCTTCATCAGCGGAAGCGATGATGATGCCGTCCGTCCCCGTTCCGGTGGCCTGTCCTGACGAATAGCGGCTCGGAACGGCTGAATCCTGAAGAACGGTCGTTTTTGCTTCCGTCGCCGTGATGAGCGCGCGGGCAAGCGCACCGGGCGGCAGGACTGCATCGATCAGGACAAAAATATTGATCGTTCCGGGAGCCGGTCCTTTCACAAAGAAAGAGCCGTTCCACTCATAATATGAAGAAGGATCCCCCGCGCGGCAGGCATTTGAATCAGCCCCGCCCGTGGCGAATACGATGACTTCTGTCATGTTTTCCGGTCTGTCGTTATTTCCTTCTTTTTCGTTATTTCCTCCTTTTTCACTATTTCCTCCATTTTCGTTATTTCCCCTTTTTTCATTATTTCCTCCTTTTTCGTTATTTTCCCCTTTTGCGTCATTTTCTTCTTTCCCTGTTTCCGGTATCCTGAAAACGACACGGGCCGCCCCCGTATTTTTCATCAGAGCTGCCGTTGAAAGACCGCAGACTTCCCGGATCCCGGCGCTCCGTTCATCTTCTCCGGACAAGATGTCCGCTGCCGTTTTTTCCATAAAGGAGGCCCAGCTTCCGCCGGGAAGATCCGCTTCACAGGTCACGGAACGGTCGATCGTTCTGTTGAACAGATAACGGATACCGCGGCATTCGCCGCCGTTTGTGACAGACGTCCCCAAAGCATGCATCGGGTATGCCGGAACGATCACAAAAACATCCTCTTTTTCTCCCGTCAGATAAACATCGCGGATCATGTCCGAACGGCCGACGATCTCCTGAAATCTTAAACGATCTCCGTCCTTCCTGTCTTTGTTCCGAAAACCATGCTCACTCATATACAGTCATCTCTGCCCTATGGATTCCTGCGGGATTATAATAATCTTCACGCTGTTCTTCTTTTCCGTGTGCTGTGGTCCTTCACTCTGTTCTTCTTTTCCGTGTGCTGTGGTCCTTCACACTATCATTCTTTTCCATGTGCTGCGCTTCTCTGCTCTGTTCTTTTTTTCTGCGTGCTGCGCTTCCCGCCGCTGTCAGCCGGCGTCCGCCGTTTCCGATGTTTTCTGCATAAGGTTTATATGTGATATATCCCTGTAAGTGTTGTTTCAGACTTGATCTATTTATCTGAACTTATTCTGATGAAATCCCGGATGCGGATTCTGAATCCCGGCATCCTGTGACAGTTTCACAGGCTTTTGTTCAAGAGAACAAGTCCATTAAACGACTATGAATAATGAAAGCCGCATCCTGCGGCTTGAAGGAGAAATTTATATGGCAAAATTCGTTAAATTTGAAGTCCCGGAAGAAATCGCACAGGCAGCCCTTGCAGCTGTTGAAGTCGCCAGAGAAAGCGGAAAGATCAAAAAGGGAACCAATGAAGCAACCAAGACGATCGAGAGAGGCACCGCAAAGCTCGTCCTCATCGCCGAAAACGTCGAACCGGAAGAGATCGTTGCTCACCTCGGCCCGCTGTGCGAAGAGAAGAACACCGCATACGTTTACATCAAGGACCAGAAAGACCTCGGCGCTGCATGCGGTCTGTCCATCGGCTGCGCTGCTGTCGCTATCACCGATGCAGGTAAAGGTTCCGACTCTGTCGACGACATCGCTCAGAAAGTCGCCGCACTGAAGAACTAAGACTGCTGACCGGAACAGCTGTCATTCAGTTGTCCGGATCTTATGCAGTCTGTCGAAATTTGAACAGAGGTATCAATTATGGCAGATGAAAACACTACAAACGGTTTCCCGGCTCAGGTCATCAGCATTATCGGAAACACCGGCATGCACGGTGAAGCCCAGCAGGTCCAGTGCCAGATTCTCGAAGGCAGAGACAAAGGACGCGTCATTACCAGAAACTGCGTCGGCCCGGTCCGCGTCGGCGACATCATGACTCTCATTGAAACGTCCCGCGAAGCAAAGAAACTCAGCAACAGGTGATTCAAAATGGAACAGAGAAAATGCAGTTTTTGCGGCAAGATGCTGGAACCCGGCACCGGCACCCTCTATGTTAAAAAAGACGGTGCAGCCTACTATCTGTGCTCCTCCAAGTGCCGCAACAACATGAAACTCGGCAGAATCCCGAGAAAAGTTGCCTGGACTGAAAAAGCACGCACTGACCTCAACAAGAAGAACTGATCTCCGGTCGGTCCTTATCAATCCCAAGGAATGATTATCATGGATACAGAAAGAACCTATGTCATGGTCAAGCCGGACGGCGTTGCCAGAGGTCTCGTCGGCGAATACATCTCCCGCATCGAGAAAAAAGGACTGAAGATCGTCGCCATGAAAATGTGCGTCATGAGCGAAAAAGATGCCAAAGCCCACTACGCAGAACACGCTGAAAAGCCGTTCTTCGGCGGACTTGTCAGCTTCATCACTTCCGGTCCGTCCGTTTCCATGGTCGTTGAAGGCGCCAACGCCGTCAAGATCATGAGAGCGATCAACGGCGCCACCAAGCCGTTCGAAGCAGCCCCCGGAACCATGCGCGGCGACTACGCTGTCGACACCGGCCGCAACATCGTCCACGCCTCCGACTCTGTCGAATCCGCAGAACGCGAGATCGGCATCCACTTCCCGGACAAGAGCGCCTTCATCACTTACACCAGAGCCGATGAAAAGTGCCTCTACGAGTAAAGGCGTCCGCCGTTGTGTCGTTCAGATCACAGGCAAAAGAACCGTTATCTTTCAGATGAAGGATAACGGTTTTTTTATTGACGGCCTTCGGATGTTTTTTGAAGATCTTCTTTTCAGGATTTCCTTTTCGGAACGATCTGATCATCCGCCCGTTTTTCTGATTTCCGTTCTTTTTCTCTGGTATATTCGTCCGTTTTTCTGATTTCCGTTCTTTTTCTCTGGTATATTCGTCCGTTTTTCCCGGTTTTCCGTTCTTTTCCTCTGTTTATTCGCCCGTTTCAGCCTTTGTTTTTACTTCATCCTGCCGTCTTTTCCAATCATTATAAAAAAGATGAGCGATATGTATAACCTTGTTTACTTTGATTGCCCGCAGGATCTTTCAGCAATGTTTTCTGAAAGCCGGCGGATGGTGTATCGTTGTTCTGCGTAAATGCATTTATTGTCACAATTGTCCGGATGCGCATTTACGGCGGTCTGTCGCAGATGTGCGTTTTTAATGGTTTCTGAAAGGTAAGTCATCCGTGTTTTATTGTTTTGATGTTTGTTTCGATTTTATTTCAGTTGATTTTGATTTTATTTTGTATCACTGACATTTGTTTTTGTATCGCTGACATTTGTTTTTGTTTCATTGACATTTTGTTTTATATTCTATGAAGTTTTGTTTTACGCTTCGTTTACAGTCGTACGCTTTGTCTGGGCATGATCTTCCCGGCAGGTTATCCGGCGTTTTTCTGCCGTTATTCTGCGCGGTCATGTTTTTCAGTCATATCGCATTGATCTTTGATCCCTGACGGGATCTGCGGGTTATCAGGAAGGTGTTTCAAATGGGTGAGAAAGGAGAAAAAGGAAATAAAGGCAGCAATCTGAGAACGCCGATCGTCTGCGTGATGGGGCATGTCGATCACGGAAAAACGACTCTGCTGGACCGTATCCGCGGGTCGACGATCGCTGCCGGAGAAGCCGGCGCGATCACACAGCACATCGGCGCAACGGAAGTCACGATCGACGTCATCGTCGACAAATGCGGCGGCGACAAGCGTCTCCGCGACAAATTCGTCGTCCCGGGTCTTTTATTTATCGACACGCCGGGCCATCATGCTTTTACGACGCTCCGCAGCAGAGGCGGCGCTCTGGCGGATCTGGCTGTCGTCGTCGTCGACATCAACGAAGGATTCAAGCCGCAGACGATCGAAAGTCTGCATATCCTGAAACGTTTTAAAACGCCCTTCATCGTCGTGACGAACAAGATCGACCGCATCGTCGGCTGGAAATCGACCAAGGACGCCCCGTTCCTTGCGACTTACAACAAACAGACGGATGATGTGAAAGAGCTCTTTGAAAAGAAATTCTACGAAGTCATCGGCTCCCTTTATGAACAGGGATTTCCGGCAGAGCGTTACGACCGCATCACCGATTTCCAGAAAACGGTCGGCGTCGTTCCGATCAGCGGCATGACCGGCGAAGGCATTCCGGATGTCCTCATGATCCTCCTCGGACTTGCCCAGAAATTCCTGGAAAGCGATCTTCATTGCGACATCAACGGACCGGGAACGGGAACCGTTCTTGAAGTCAAAGAAGAAAAAGGTCTCGGCATCACGATGGACGTCATCCTCTACGACGGAACGCTCAAAAAAGGAGACATGGTCGTCATCGGCTGTCTCGGTGAGCCGATCGTCACGAAGATCCGCGCGCTCCTCAAACCGCAGGAACTCAAAGAAATGCGCGAGAGCAAATTCAGGCAGGTCCCGAAAGTCTCAGCGGCCTCAGGTGTCAAGATCTCCGCGCCCGACATCGCCAATGCCCTCTCCGGCGCGACGATCATCCAGGCAACGGAAGAGACCCGCGACGAAGTCGTCGAAAGGATCAGAAAAGAGATCGATGATGTTCAGATCCAGACAGACGCCGACGGTGTCATGATCAAAGCAGACACGATCGGCTCCCTTGAAGCGATGGTCCATGAATTCAGGAAGATCGACGTCAGGATCAGAAAGGCGGAAGTCGGCGATGTTTCAAGACACGATATCATGGAAGCTGCGACGATCTCCGATCCGAAACATTCCATGATCCTGGCTTTCAATGTCAAAGTCAATCCGGATGCGCTCGAACTGCTTGACAAGAACGACCAGGTGCATGTTTTCACGAGCGACGTCATCTACCGCATCGTCGATGATTATCAGGATTACATGAAAGCCATGGATGAAGCGGCCGAACAGGCCTTTGCTGAAAACATCACGATGCCGTGCCGCTTTAAGATCCTTCCGGGCTGCGTCTTCCGCCAGAGTAAGCCGGCTGTCGTCGGTATCCGCATCCTCGGCGGCAGCATCCGCAACAACACCGAAGTCATCAATGACAGCGGGACCGTCGTCGGAACGGTCAAGGGCCTTGAGATCGACGGCAAAAAAGTTCCCAAAGCGACGATCGGCATGGAAGTCGCTATGGCCATCGACGGCGCAACGATCGGACGCCAGGTCAAAGAAGAAGATATCCTCTTTTCCAATGTCCCCGAAAAAGACGCCAAAGTCCTGGAATTTGAATCCTATGACAATCTGTCGAACGACGAAAAAGAGACGCTGGACGCCTATCTGACGATCCGCAGACAGGACAGACCGTTCTGGGGCAAATGATCGCCCCGATCTGCCTTTCCTGTTGAAATGAGAAAATCCCGGAATCCTGCTTTTCATCTCAAAAGTATTTCTGAAAAATATTTCTGAAAAGCACTTTTTCCGGGATTCCGGTTTTCCGGGATTTTGGTTTTCCGGGATTTCTGTCCTGATCTTCTTTTCTGAAAATCAGGAATATTTTTTTATCCGGCCTGACGGATCAGTCCTGTCCGCCGCAGACGATGAGCGTTGCATATCCGTTGTTGTAGATCTCCTCGTTCTCATTTCCGAGGTAGATCCTGTCGGAAAAGACGGTCCATGATCCGCTGCCGGACGATCTTCCGGCAATGAATTCTTCAAACGGCTCGAACTGAACGGCTTCGTGGGGGGCGGGGCAGTCTTTATGAGCGCCTGCGACGACCGTTCCGTCCGAGAGCTCATAGATCCGCACATGATATCCGCCTTCAACGCGCCAGGCGCCGTCGGCGACGCTTCTGCTCGGGATCCAGGAATCCGTGCCGGCATCATAAACGCTGTAATTCTTTTCAATGATTCCTGAGCCGATCCATCCGGGATACTCTTCAAGGAACGTTTTTCTGACTGACGCCATGTCCGTGTTCACCCAGATGAGGTTGACCGGGTCTTCAAGGAACGCATAGCCGTCATAACATTCCCAGAGGTAGCAGGGATAATCGTACCCAAGCGCCTTTGCCGGGAACGGCTCTGTCTGTTTCGTCACGACGATGCGTTTTTCAACCGTCGGGAGAACGAGCGTCAGCGTCACGTTGTCAGGCGTTTCAATGAAGTGATCGCTCACGATATGGAGCGTGTCTGTCCCGAACGGTCCGACGAATTCCTCTGATCTGTATATCGTCTCACAGCTCATGTTCCCGCCGTCGTACTGATAGATTTCCGTGACGGAGGCATTATATGTATGCGCATCAAGCCAGGCCTGATGGGCGCCGGATCTTTCCGCAGACGCCGGAT
>JAGAEB010000107.1 GCA_017613335.1 Methanosarcinaceae archaeon | reverse complement strand
ATCCGTTTTTCGGCTTCTTTTTTGTTATCCGTTTTTCGGCTTCTTTTTTTTGTTATCCGTTTTTTCTGCTTACTTTTTTGTTATCCGTTTTTCTGCTCCCTTTTTTGTTATCTGTTTTTTCTGCTTTCTTTTTTGGTATCCGCCGGTTCTGCTTATTTTCTGTTTTCCGTTTTTTCTGCTTCCGTTTTTGTTTTCAGTGTCTTGTGATCCTGTTTTTGTTCTGCATCAGCAGTCTGAAAACCGTCAGACCCGGGGCGCGGCATTTTTCCGGATTTCATAACCCGTATGCGGCTCCTTCTGCGTACAAAATGGTCCGGATGTCATCACCGGAACGGCGATATACGAAAAAAGAGGCGGTTTTATAGGCGTATTGTCGAAAATGAGTCGACTATTAACGATAGCGGGAGCGGTATATATTTATATGGATATTCCGTCAAATACCCAATACGAGCCTCAGAGAGATGTTCGGCAGGATCAGGACAGTGTCCGATCCGTATAACAGCTGACATTCTGATCGAATTGTATTCCGATCGATATACTGACATTCCGATGGCCGGAAACAGTGTTTCCGGTTCCGGTGCATCCGGCGTCTTCTGAGGGGGTCTGAGATCTCAGACTCGTCGCAAAGGTAAAAACAGATCGAAAAAATGATCTGCAGGCCGGAGCCATCAAAAAACGATCCGGCCGACGGCAGAACAGTAAATAAAAAGGTGGAATAAATGACAGTCGGAATTGTTTCCTACGGTGCCTACATTCCTAAATACCGGATCAAAGCGGAAGAGATCGCAAAAGTCTGGAACGGAGATGCTGCATCCATTAAAGCCGGTCTCAAAGTCTTTGAAAAATCTGTCCCGGGACTGGATGAAGATGTCGCAACGATCGCGGTCGAAGCCGCACGCAATGCAGTCAGAAGGATCGATGTCGATGCCGCCCGCATCGGCGCCGTCTACACGGGTTCTGAAAGTCACCCGTACGCCGTCAAACCGACAAGCACGATCGTCGCGGAAGCCATCGGTGCAACACCCGATCTGACGGCCGCAGACTTCGAATTCGCCTGCAAAGCAGGAACGGCAGCCGTCCAGGTCTGCATGGGTCTTGTCGGCTCCGGCATGATCGACCTCGGTCTTGCCATCGGCGCCGATGTCTCCCAGGGTGCGCCGAACGACGCCCTCGAATACACAGCCGCCGCCGGCGGCGCAGCTATGCTCATCGGCCGCGACAAAAATGAAATGATCGCTGAGATCGAAGACACTTACTCTTTCACGACTGACACGCCTGACTTCTGGAGACGTGAAGGACAGCCCTACCCGAGACACGGCGGCAGATTCACCGGCGATCCGGGTTACTTCAGACACGTGACAGGCGGCGCGACGGGTCTCATGAAGAAAATGGGAACCAAGCCGTCCGATTACGACTATGCCGTTTTCCACCAGCCCAACGGCAAATTCCCGGAAAGAGTCTCAAAAATGCTCGGCTTTACGGCAGAGCAGATCAAGCCGGGACTGGTGGTCCCGAGACTCGGAAACACTTACTCCGGCGCAACGATGATCGGTCTTTCCGCAACGCTCGATGTTGCCGAGCCGGGAGACCGCATTTTCGTGACCTCCTACGGATCCGGCGCCGGTTCCGATGCTTTCAGCATCGTCGTCACTGACAAGATCAAAGAAGTCCGCGGCAAAGTCCCGACTGTTGAGAAGCTTCTCTCTGATCCGATTTACCTGGACTACGGAAAATACGCGCACCACAAAGGAAAGATCAGACTCGCGTGAGGTGAAAAAAATGAGAGATGTTGCAATTGTCGGCGCCTATACGACTAAATTCGGCGAGCTTTGGGAACGCTCCCTGAGAGATATGGTTGTCGAAGCCGGTATCGGTTCAATCGAAGATGCCGGGATCGACGGAAAAGACATCGATGCCATGTATATCGGAAACATGAGCGGCGGACGCTTCATCGGCCAGGAGCACCTCGGCGCGCTCATCGCCGATTATGCCGGTCTTGCCAAAGAATTCCACGTTCCGTCGACGAGAGTCGAAGCAGCCTGTGCTTCAGGCGGTCTTGCTCTCAGACAGGCCGTCATGGCCGTCGCTTCCGGCTATTACGATGTCGTTATCGCTGCCGGTGCAGAAAAGATGACCGATATCGACGGATCCGGTGTCACGGACACCCTGGCGGCCGCAGCCGACCGTGAATGGGAAGGCATCATGGGTGCCACTTTCCCGGGCCTTTATTCCATGATCGCCCGTCTTCACATGAAACAGTACGGCACGACCCGCGAACAGCTCGCGGATGTCGCCGTCAAGAACCATGAAAACGGTATCAACAACCCGATCGCTCAGTACCGGAACAAGATCACGATCGATCAGGTCATCAATTCCACGAAAGTCTCCGAGCCGTTCACGATCCTCGACTGCTCTCCGGTGACTGACGGCGCCGCTTCCGTCATCGTCGTCCCGGCAGAAGACGCGCGCAAATACACGGACACGCCGATCTATGTCAGAGCGAGCACTCAGGCAAGTGATACGATCTCCCTGCACGACAGAAGAGATATCACGACGCTGGACGCGACGGTCGCTGCCGGCAGATGGGCGTTCGAACAGGCAAAACTCAAGCCGGAAGACATCGACATGGTCGAAGTCCACGACTGCTTCACGATCGCTGAGATCTGCGCGATCGAAGACCTCGGCTTCTTTAAGAAAGGAGACGGCGGCCGCGCAACGCTCGACGGCGAAACCCGCATCGGCGGAAAGATCGCTGTCAATCCGTCCGGCGGTCTGAAATCCTGCGGTCACCCGGTCGGCGCAACAGGCATCAAACAGGCCTGCGAAGCTGTCTACCAGCTCCGCGGCGAAGCCGGCAAGAGACAGGTCGACAATGTGAAATATGCCATGACCCACAACGTCGGCGGTACCGGCGCGACCTGCGCGGTTCACATTTTCTCGACCGAGAGAGGACAGTAAGGAGGGAAAGTTATGGCAGTAGCAAGATTCTGGAGAGAACAGCAGAGCAGATACAATCTCATCGGCTGTCACTGTGAGACGTGCGGCGAATACTACTATCCGCCAAGACCCATCTGCCCGAAATGCAGACGCGGCGGAAAGATGGAGACCTATAAATTCAAAGGAACCGGACAGATCGTCACTTACACTGTCACCCACACGACCTCCGACGATTTCAACGACCTGACACCGTATGTCGTCGCCATCGTCCAGCTCGACGAGGGACCGAGACTGACAACGCAGATCGTTGACGAACCACAGAACGTCGACTTCGGTAAACGCGTCCACGCAGTCTTCCGTAAGCTCGGCGCCGAAGGTCCGGACGGTGTCATCCACTACGGCACCAAATTCGCCATGGATGACGAATGAACAAAACCCTTCCGGATTTTTCCGGAAACCCGAAAAGCCCTGAACAGAAGCAAGCAGAAACAGCTGAAACAAGCAGAAGCAAGCAGAAGCAAGCAGAAACATTCAGGGCAGCATCATTCTTATGGAAATCATAAGGGTCAGCACTGCTGATCAAAAAACGAACCCGGATTCTGAACACACAGAATAAATGCGTCCCGCACGCATAAACGAGTAACACAAAAAACAATTGAGCACAAAATCGAAAAACAATCGGGCATAAAATCAAAAAACGAAAAAAACGAAACCGAATGTGACCGGAAACGGTCAGACAACATCATAAAACCTCAAAAACGAACACACAACCTCAGAAGCCTTCGGGGATTTTTCCCCGAAGGCTCTTTTTTTATTCGATTTGTTTTACCGACAATTTTAATCGTACTTCTGCCCGCAAAAACTATTAACAGCCGGATCCGTTTATTCTTCCATGCAGATTGAAGACAGATTTGATTCCGTTGAAAAGATCCTGGAAACGGCCGAATCCGAAGGGTTCACTTTCCGTATCGGATATGAAGCAGCCGATGATACTTTTGATTGTGATGCTTTTGATGATGATCCTTTTAATGATGATTCTTTTGATCATGATCTTTCATACGCCGGTTTTTCCGCGGAAATGCCGGAAGATGAGATCGAATCGCTTGAAAGATCGATCGAAGGCGCCTCCGCGGCGGAAGAAAAAGAAGAACAGGTCGCCGCACCTGAGGACGTCTGCGGAAAATACGATCTTTCACCTGAGATCCTGAAGGCGGATATCGTCTATGTCGATCTTTTCCTGAAAAAAAGTTATAAACACACGCTGATCATCGAAAGGTCGGCCGACTCCGAAACCGGGAAAAACGTCTATGAGATCGTTGCCGTCTGTGAAACGACAATGTGCCGACGGTTTCTCATTCTTTACATATTTCTGTTCATTTTCCGGCCTTCTTCCGTCTGCAGTTTTTTCCTTTCAGCCGGCCAATCTTTTTTTTCTGTTGTCCGGCTGTTTTGTCCATCATCTTTTTTCTGTCGACCGTCCGGCGCCGTCCGCTTCATTTTCCGGGGACAGGATCCGGAATGATGCGTTTTCTCAGGTACCAAAGCATGAGTATGCCGGTGAGACAGGTGACCGTTTCCGAGACAGGGAAAGTGAGCCAGACATATGTGAGTCCGAAGAAGGACATCAGCCAGGCGACGGGGACCATCAGGATGATCTGGCGCATGACCGTCAGGAGCATACTGGAGCGTCCGAAGCCGATGGCCTGGAAGAAATACGGGAAGACCATAGAGCCGCAGAACGGGATCAGGCTGAATCCGATGATGCGGATGCCTGATCTGCCGATGTCGATGACTTCAGGCGAATCCGTGAAGATCCGGACGAGGCTTTCCGGACAGAAGATGAAAGCAAATGTGCCGATCACAAGGAAGATCATCGACAGGCCGAAACAGTAGATGAGCGAATTCCTGAGGCGTTTTTTGAATCCGGCGCCGTAGCAGTAGCTCATGATCGGCATGGTCGCCTGAGAGATCCCCTGCATCGGGATGATGAGGAATGTCTGCAGTTTGTAATAAATGCCGAGAACAGAGACGGCGCTTTCCGAAAAACCGGCAAGGATGAGATTGAGCCCGAAGATGTAGACCGTGTAGAGCGCCTGCATGAAGATCGACGGGAGAGCCATTTTCATGATCTGCCTGATCACAGGGATCTGCGGCCGGAATCCTCTGTAATCGGCAGCTCTGATGCAGATGACGTCTCTCGTTTTCAGGACGCCGTAAAGAGAGATGATCATCGCTGCGATCTGTCCGATGACGGTCGCCGCTGCGGCGCCTTCGACGCCTGCTTCCGGGAAGCCGAAGAGACCGAAGATAAGGATCGGGTCAAGGACGATATTGATGACGGCGCCGACGACCTGGGCGATCATGGGGATCGTCATGCGGCCTGTCGCCTGCATGATCCTGGAACAGACGCTTTCCGTGAAGATGCCGAATGAAAAGATGAGGATGATGCGCGTGTAGCCGATGCCCATCCCGTAGACTTCCGGGATCGATGTGGAGACAGAGAAATAAAGCGGCATCAGCAGATACATGACGACCGTAAAGAGAGCCGCGTTGACGACGGAAAGAAAAAGACCGTGACGGGCGACATTATTCGCGTCATCCGGCTTTCCGCGGCCGAGCGTGATCGCGATGAGCGCATTCACGCCGACACCTGTCCCTGTGGCAAACGCCAGCATCAGAAGCTGGACCGGAAACACGATCGAAAGCGCGATGAGCGCATTGTCGCTGTAACGAGCCACGAAAATGCTGTCAACAATGTTGTAAAGAGCCTGGACAGTCGTTGAAAAAACAAGAGGCAGCGAAAGAACAAGCATCAGCTTCAGAAGAGGCGCCGAGCCCATCCTCAATTCCGCTTCCGATATTTCCCGTCTGCTTTCTGACATTTTACCGCCGGCTGTCGTCTGCCGCCCTATATCGCGTTTCCGGACGGGCTGCGCTGATCATGATCAAATGCCGATAGACAGGGAGAAAATTTATAATCCTTTCTCAATCCTGCGCCGGAACCCAGCTCCGGCCATCCGGAAGACCCGGAGACTGATATAAAAAACAAAAAAAAGGGATCGGGGAATTCCCCGATCCCTTCTGCGATCTTTTTTGTAATCTTTGAATGATGCTGAGCATCGCTCATTCGTCAAGAACCAGGCGGCAGAGGTCGAGCGGCATCAGGTAGACGCCGTCTTTGTAAGCACGCATGTTTCCGCCGGAGATCTCATCGATCAGGACGACCTGATCGCCGATCTTTCCGAACTCGAATTTGATGTCGTAGAGCTCAATGCCTTTTTCGGCCAGAGACTCTTTGATGATCGTTGCGATCTTCTGCGTCAGGGCTTTGAGATCTTCGTAGTCCTGCGCGGACATGACGCCGAGCATAACGAGCGCGTCTTTGGTGACCGGCGGGTCTTCGCGGGCATCGTCTTTGAAAGTGGTCTCGACGAAGGCATCGAGTTTCTGCGCTTCTTCGCAGTAGTCGCCGTATCTGCGGTAGAAACTGCCGACGGCGCGGAATCTGCAGATGACTTCAAGGCCTTTTCCGAATGTCTTTGCCGGTCTGACGGTCATCGTCACGTTGTCGACATCGGCGCTGATGAAGTGTGTCGGAACCCCTTTTGCGTTGAGGATCTTAAAGAAGTATTCAGTCAGTCTGAGGCCTGCCTTTCCGGCACCTTCGATCGTGACACCGACTGTGTTCATTCCGGGATCGAAGACCCCGTCAGCACCCGTACAGTCGTCCTTGAATTTCAGAAGGTAATTTCCGTCTTCAAGAGCGAAAACATCTTTGGTTTTTCCTTGATAAACGAGCTTCATGTTTGCATGACTAGGACGATCTCGTATTTAATCTTTTTTTCCCGGAACACGGCGGAAATACAGAATCATGACCGCTTCCCGGCTCCATTTCCGGCAACTTTTTCCCGGATCTTTTACAGACTTTTTCCCCCGGCTTTTCCGGATCTTTTTTCAAAAACCTGTGAAAAATTTTCCGGGAATTTTTCAGAGATTTCAGAAAAAATCCGGCGATTTTCAGACCTTTTTATGTTTTTTTTGCAGGATCTTTTCAGATCATTTCCGAAGCTTTTCTCAGATTGTCTTCCAGACGCGCCGCACTGATCACTTTTCCGCCCTCGGAAAGAGTTTCGGACAGGGCAGGCTTCATGATCTTTTCGCGGATCATCCCGCAGGTAAATCCTTCCGAGGCGAGTTTTCCGGCGAAATCCCTGACGCTGAATCCGGGTTCGATGAAGACCGGAAGTCCCGGGATCGTCCGGGACAGATAAAGAACGATCTCATCTTCGACCGGCCGCCTGAAAGAGACGGTCTGATCGACATATCTTCTCATTTCCGGGGAGATGATCTCAGGTGACGTCACGGAAAAGATCGTGCAGACAGGCCCTGGTCCGGAAAACGCTCTTTCCGCCTCTTCGATGACCGCATCGAAAAACGCCGGGATCTCCCGGTCCGCTGCCTTCCTGCTGATGTTTCCGAATCCTTCTCTGCTGCTTTGAAGCTGCCCGGCGGCGACGGCCTGATCGAGATCCCTGATGAACAGGATGCCGGGTCTTTTCCGGCCGGCCCGGCCGTAGAGTTCACGGATCGCCTGTTGGCCTTCTCTTTCATATTTCCGGCGGAGCATCCCGGCATCCGTCTCCGTCAGTGAAACGCCCGATGCCTTTGCGGCCGCTTCCGCCGTCAGCCGCTTTCCCGCGCCTTTCGGGCCTTCAAAAAGGATCAGGCGGGGCGTCCACTCCCGGAACGTCTCAGGATCTTCAAGGAACGATAACAGAAGACTCAGCCGGCTGACTGCTTCTTCCTGACCGATGATCTCTTTCAGTGCGGCTTTCTGCGGCCGCGTCATCATTCTCTCAAGCTCCCTCAGGAAAATCTCCGTCGGCATTCTCACAAGAAGTTTCGACTCAGGATCATCCGGATCCGGAACCATGATCACAGAACAGCCGGAGAGGCTGCAGTCCTCATCGCTGAGAACTTCTGTGCCTTCATCATTGCTGAGGATCTCTGCGCCTTCATCATTGCTGAGGATCTCAACACCTTCATCATTGGTGAGGATCTCTGTGCCTTCATCATTGCTGAAGATCTCTTCGCCTTCATCCCCTTCATATATATTGCCGTCGGCCGTGTTTTCAGGTGCGACGAAAAGGATCTCTTTCTTTTCTCCGGTTTTACGACTCTGCCTGCCTTTTTCCGGTTTATTCGTTTTTTCTGCTTTTTCTTCTTTTTTCGTTTTATCCGTGTTTTCTTCTTTTTTCGTTTTATCTGCTTTTTCTGCTTTTTGAGGGATTCCTGCTTTATTTGAAACGTCTGCTTTTTTTGAGAGCGTCTTTTTTGGAACATCTTCGGCTTTTGTCTGTTTTTCATTTCCGGAGATCTTTTTTCCTTCATTTTTGTTCTCTGTGATTTCTTTTTTGTTTCCGGTCATTTCTGATCCCTTCTTTAATATTCTGTTTTTTACCCGGATGACTGATCCGTATTTTCCGTTCCGCATCCTGTACGGTCGTCTTCATTCACCTTGTTTCCGTGTTTTTATCCTGCTTCCGGCAGACGGCCGACTGCACTGCGATGCGGACAAGGAAAGCAGGACAGGATGAATATCAGTATTTTTATAGGTTTCCCCTGTGTCTTCATCCGGCTCATCTTTTTCTGTTCTTTATTTTTTCTGATGTCTTTTTCTACCCTTTATATCCCTGAAACGACTATTTCCCCCGCATGTCACAAAAATGCGGCCGTACCGTTCCCGAATACGGAAAACCTGTCAGTTCCCTGATCAGCACATCGCCGGCGGGCAATGTTTTCAGATTTTTTGATGAGATCGTGAAGATCCCGCGCCCGTCCGGGCATGAAGAAAAGATCCGGGCGTATCTGCTCGGTTTTGCATCATCGCGCGGGCTTGATGCTTCGGCGGACAGAGCCGGCAATGTCATCATCAGAAAACCTGCATCACCCGGCCATGAAAATGCACCCTGCGTGATCCTTCAGGGACACATGGATATGGTCTGTGAAAAAGAGACCGGATATGAGATCGATTTTGAAAACGACCCGATCTCTGCCTATCTGGATGAAGGCGCCAACGGGAAAGGCGGTCTGATCCGTTCCGTCGGGACGACGCTCGGCGCAGATGACGGCGCAGGTGTCGCGCTCATCCTCGACGTCCTCGATTCGGACATCGGGTGCGGGCCGGTCGAAGCGATCTTCACCGTTGACGAAGAAGCCGGATGCACGGGCGCTGCGGCACTGTCTCCGGATTCCTTCGACGGAAAATATCTCATCAACCTCGACTGGGAAGAAGACACGATCTGCCTCGGCTGCGCAGGAAGCGTCAGGACAGAGGCAACATTCGATTTCGGAAACGATCTCCTGAACATTTCCGGGACCACTGAAAAAATGCCGGTCAACGGACTTTCCGGAAACATCTTCCGGATCGTCATCGACGGACTCCGCGGCGGCCATTCAGGTGCAGAGATCCATCTCGGGCGCGCAAACGCGATAAAGATCCTGGCGCATCTTCTTCTGATCCCGGAAAAGATATCGCTCCTGCGCATCGAAGCCGGAAATCTGCCGAACGCCATTCCGAGACACGCTGAAGCCGTTTTCATGATCCCGCACAATTCTGCCTGCGGATCCTGCAATCCCGCCGAAGATCTCCGCAGGATGAACGATCTTGCGGAAAACATCCGCAGAGATTTCAAAGATGCGGATCCTGACATTTCCGTCACGATCACGCCTGCCTGGTCTGATCTGTTTTCTTCTCCCGATCTTCTTCCGTTAGATCCGGAAGCTTCCGCCCGTCTTCTCAGAAGTCTTTCCGCCTGCCCGACGGGCGTCGTTTCTGCAGATCACGAAAGCGGGATGATCAGGACTTCCATCAATCTCGCCTCTGTCCGCTGCTGCCCGGAAACGAAACGGGTGAAAGTCGCCACCCTTCAGAGGAGCCTTTCGGAAACGTCCCTCAACAGTGTTTCCGAATCCGCCGAAAGCGCTTTCATCCTGGCCGGCGCCTCTGTTTCAAGAGACGGCGCGCATCCCGGCTGGACGCCCGACAGAGAATCATTCCTGCTGAAAAAAGCAGAGGCCGTTTATGAAAAGACATTCGGGACAAAACCTGCCATGACTGCGACCCATGCCGGACTCGAATGCGGCGTTTTCCTCAGGATCAGACCGGATCTTGAAATGATCTCGATCGGGCCGACAGTTACCGGCGAACACACGCCGGACGAAACGCTGAGCGTCTCATCCGTCGAAAAAATGCAGATTTTCCTGAGAAATCTCCTGATCTCGATCGGAAACGAAACGAAGCGATCCCGGAAATCCGTGCGCCGGCCGGTCTCATTTCCGGATTTTTCCTGCCGGCGGTCTCATTTCCGGATTTTTCCTGCCGGCGGTTTCATTTCCTGATTTCCCTGCCGGCGTTTCATTTCCGGAATATCTTCCGGGATCTTCCGGATCTTCCGGACGATCATCATTAAATAGCATATCATACCATATACACAGCTTACGGGAATTATTCCTAATAATATGCAGACGCTGAAACAGATTCCTGCAGCAGGCTGTCTGCGATCGCCGGTCCGGAAAAACGGTCAGTCTGAAATGAGGCTTCCCGGAAGACGGACAATATAAATGAAACAGATATTCGAGGATGACAGAAATGCCGGAACTTAAAGGATCCAGAACCGAAGAAAACCTGAAAGCAGCATTTGCCGGAGAATCCATGGCAAGGAACAAATATTCTTACTATGCCTCTAAAGCCAAAAAGGACGGCTACAACCAGATCGCCGCCATTTTTGAAGAGACGGCCGCCAATGAAAAAGAACACGCCAAGATCTGGTTCAAACTTCTCCACGACGGCGCCGTCCCGGCCACGACGGAAAACCTGAAAGACGCTGCCGACGGCGAAAACTACGAATGGACCGACATGTATGCAGGCTTTGCAAAAGTTGCCGGAGAAGAAGGCTTCAATGAGATCGCCGTTCTCTTTGAAATGGTCGGCGCCATCGAAAAAGAACACGAAGAAAGATTCAGAAAACTTCTCAAAAACATCGAAGACGGGATCGTCTTCTCCCGTGACGGCGACAGGATCTGGCAGTGCGCCAACTGCGGCCACATCGTGATCGGCAGAAACGCCCCGGAAGTCTGTCCGGTCTGCGCCCACCCGCAGTCCTACTTCCAGATCAAAGCTGAAAACTACTGAAACTGACAGAAGTTCCGGGCCGCCGGCCCGGATCCTTCCCTTTCTTCGGAATTTTTTCTGCGTAATCTTTCTCTTCCGCAACTCCCTTTCTTCCGTATCTTCCGTGTGCTCTTTACTGACATCTGCCGCTCTTTTTAGAATTTTATCTGATTTTCGCCGTCATTTCATATTTTCTGTACGGGTGTGACATATTTTTAACGATTGTATCGCACAGGATCAAATTATTCGCACCCGTATAATTTTTATACGAATACAATAATTTACTAATATGTCCTCTGTTTTTCGTCATATCGGGGTGATCATCTTCAAAAGAGAACTCGATGAACACGAAAAAGAAAGAAGGGAAAAAGACCGTCTTGAAACGATGAAAAGACTCCGCCCGATAGATGACATTCTGATGCGGTTCATCTTTAAGGAAAAACAGCTGTCACAGCTTGTTATCCGGATCGTGACGCAGAAAAGCGATATCGTGATAAGAGATACGGAAACGCAGGCAGATGTCAGAAATCCGGGATCGGTATCAATCGTTCCGGATGTTCTGAGTGCGGACACGATGAATTGTCTCTACAATCTCGAATTCCAGAGAAAATCCCGTGATGCAGGTATCCGGCGCATGAATTATCATCTTGCATCTTTCATAATCGCCGACGCCGGGATCAGTGAACCGTTCAGAAACTGTTCTGAATTCTATGTGATCTTCATCACGGAAAAAGACACATGCGGCGGCGGATATCCTGTCAGCCTGATCAAAAGCGTCGATGTGACGACAGGAATGCATATAGATGAGAACTGTCACAGGATATACGTTAACGGACAGTATAAAGGAGATGATGATTTCGGTCGTCTGATCCACGACATAATGTGCCCTGACCCGGATGAAATGTTCTTCCCGGAGTTTGCACAGACAGTCAGAAAATTCAAAAACACTGAAACGGAGGAAGGAAAAATGGTCTGCAGAGCCGTTGAAGAATACGGAGAAAGGATCGAACAGGCAATGAAACAGAGAATTACAGAAGAAGTGACAGAAGAAGTGACTGAAAGAGTGACTGAAAGAGTGACAGAAGAAGTGACTGAAAGAGTGACCGAAGAAGTTACGGCGGAAAACCGTCTGGATGCGATCAGAAATGTGATGTCCGGCCTGAACTATTCCGAAGATCAGGCAATGGATCTGCTGAAGATTCCTGACAATGAAAGACACCGCTACATCGAACTTCTGAACTGTCCGGCTGACCCGTGATCCTGATGACGGCAGAACATACCGGAAACGACTTTCATCATGAATAAAACAATAACAAATATCCTTCAGCACTGATCGTATACACAATCCCGCTTAAGACACACAGAACCGATTGCATGAACGCAATCCCCGTACCTTCCGAATTGTTTATGACTGCTGCCTGTTTTTCCGGCAGAGCGGCAGCGTTATTTTTTTACGGCCGATCTTGTTTTCAGCGATCTTATGACGGCCTGTCTTCTTTTCAGGCGTGATGTTTTTCTTTTTTTGATTTTTCCGGGTTTTTCAGATCCGCCGGATGGTTCGGGTCTTCTTTCTGATTTATCTGCAAAAAGCTTATTATGAATTGAGTGGGGTTATTCTACCAAATTATCTGACAGAATGCATGACAGTCATTCATTCCGTTGTCCGAGGCATTATCATGAGATTTGATCCGGAAACCGTGAGAGCTGAAAAGCTGGCTCATTTTGAAAAAACATGGAATTCTTCCAAAAAATATGTCAGACAGGCGACGCCTGACGAAAGTTATCCGAGACTTACGCTTCCGTACGGGAAGCCGCACCCGGTCTTTGAGACGATCAACAGGCTGAGACAGGCTTACATGAGAATGGGTTTTTCCGAAATGATGAATCCGCTCATCGTTGATGAAAAAGAAGTCCACAAGCAGTTCGGCGAAGAGGCGCTTGCCGTTCTTGACCGCTGTTTCTATCTGGCAGGTCTTCCGCGTCCGAATGTGGGCATTTCCGATGAACGGATCGCCATGATCAAAGAGATCCTCGGCGATATCGGCGATGACGGCATCGAGATCGTCAGAAAGATCCTCCATGCCTACAAAAAAGGGTCGATCGAAGGCGACGACCTCGTCATGGAGATGTCTGAACAGCTGCATGTTCAGGATGCGCTGATCGTTGAAATGATCGACAAGGTTTTCCCGGAATTCAAAGAACTCAAAGCAGAGGGTACCACAAAAACGCTGCGCAGTCACATGACGAGCGGCTGGTTCCTGTCGCTTTCGGGCCTTATTGAGAGGAACGATCCGCCGTTCCGGTATTTCTCCGTCGACCGCTGTTTCAGGAGAGAACAGCAGGAAGGTGCCGACCGTCTGCTGACTTATTATTCCGCCTCATGCGTCGTTGCTGATGAAAATGTGACTGTCGATTACGGGAAAGCCGTTGCGGAAGGTCTTCTTTCACAGTTCGGCTTTGAAAAATTCATGTTCCGCCCGGATTCCAAGAGGAGCAAATATTACACGCCGGACACGCAGATCGAAGTCTATGCCTATCACCCGAAACTGGCCGGCTCCGGAACGAAATACGATGACGGCTGGATCGAAGTCGCCACGTTCGGCATTTATTCCCCGTGTGCGCTTTCCGAATACAACATCCCGATCCCGGTCATGAATTTCGGCCTCGGCGTCGAACGTCTGGCCATGATCCTCTACGATGCCAAAGATATGCGTTCCATGACTTATCCGCAGTTCCCGCTCTACAGCGACTGGGAGATGCGCGATGCGGATCTCGACCGCCAGATCAGCCTGATCCGTGAACCGAAAACGGAAGAAGGACGCCTGATCGCTGATGCCGTCGTCGCCGGCGCCCGTGAATACGGCGCAACGCCGAGTCCGTGTTCTTTCGATATCTGGGAAGGCGACATCTGCGGCAGACACGCAAAAGTCTCCCTGATCGAACCTGAAGAAAACACGAAGCTCTGCGGACCTGCTTCTTTCAATGAAGTCGTCGCCTACAAAGGCGATATCCTCGGCGTTCCGGATGACAAAAAATGGAAAGATGCTCTTGAAAACCACGACGCAAGATCCGGCTTTACTTTCATCGGCGCTTTTGCACAGCAGGTCGCCGCAGAAGCCGAAGAAGCAGCCGTCTCCGGCGTCCCGGAATTCGAATCACGCATCCGCGGTGTCAAAATGCTCTCCGATGTCAATCTGAAACTCTCCGACCTCGGACAGAGATACATCACCGGCACAAAAAAGAAGATCGATGTCCGCGGACCTGTTTTTACGACCGTGAAGGTCGTTTTTGACTGAGGCGGAACGGCCGCCTCCCGGAAAGAACCGGGCAGGCGGCACCGTCGCAGCCGTCGTCCGTACCGGTGCCGGTACGACCGACATCTGCATGACAGTTATTTTTTCAATCTCCGTTTTTCAATCTCTTTTTTCTTTCCCCTCTTTTCCTTTTCCCCTCTTTTCCTTTTCCCCTCTTTTCCTTTTCCCCTCTTTTCCTTCTCCCCTTTTCAGACACATCCTTCACTCTTTCCGGATATCCCCTCCTTTTTTCTGACCTTAATATAAATATCATAAAAACTTTGAATGCCGTATGACAATCGTCGCGTTTGCAGAAAAAAACACCGCTGCGAAACAGATCGCAACGATCCTCGGCGGCGGCAGATTTGACTCCTTTTCAGTTGCAGGCGTCTCAGGATATCGTTTTACGCGGAACGGGAAACAATGGGAGATCATCGGTCTTTCCGGTCATATCATGGGTTATGACTATCCCGTCCAATATCAGAAATGGAATGATGTCGATCCTGGCGTCCTTCTGGACACCGATCCCGAAAAGACCGTGACGAAAGAGAACTTTTCAAAAGCCGTCGAAACGCTTGCAAAAGGCGCTGAACTCATCATCCTGGCATGCGATTATGACCGTGAAGGCGAGAACATCGGCTTTGAAGCCAAAGAGATCGCCGAAACCGTCTCAAAGGCGCCCGTCAAACGGGCAAAATATTCCTCTTTTGCAGAAAACGAGATCATCCGCGCCTTTGAAAATCCCGCTGAACCGGACGGGCCGATGGCCATGGCCGCCGAAGTCAGACAGATCCTCGACCTCAAGATGGGCGCTGCCTTTACCAGATATGTGACACTTGCCGTCCGTCAGAAAGCCTTCGTCAACGGCGTCCTCTCGATCGGCCCCTGCCAGACGCCGACATGCGGTTTCGTCTACGAACGCGAAAAGCTGATCCGGTCTTTTCAGGCGAAGGATTTCCGGAGGATCACGGCCGATTTTGATTTCAGCGGAAACGTCGTTTCCGGGACGCACCGCTCGGGAAACATCTACGAAAAAGAAAAAGCCGACGTGATCTTTGCAAAGATAAAGAATGAAAAAACGGCCGTCGTTTCCGGAAAAACGGTCAAGGAACAAAGACAGTCCCCGCCGTCACCGCTCAACACGACGGAATTCCTGAAAAGAGCTTCCTCCTTCCTGGGCATCGCCGCCGAACAGGCGCTCGAACTGGCCGAACAGCTCTACCTCGGCGGTTTTACGAGCTACCCGAGAACTGAAACGAACAAATATACAGAAGATGTCAATTTCGGACAGATCGTGACGTCGCTTGCCGGAAATCCGGATTATACGAAGACGGCCGCAGAGATCCTGAGCCGCCCGATCGTCCCGAAGAACGGCCCCAAAGATGCCAAAGACCACCCGCCGATCCATCCGGTCAAAGGCGCCCTGCGCACCGAAATCGAAAAAGTCGTTCCGGCGGAAGGCGCTTATGCGGTATACGATCTCATCTGCCGCCATTTCCTGGCGACGCTGATGCCGGAAGCCGTCTTTGAAAAAACACGGTTCGAACTGACGATCAAAGACGAGATCTTCGATGCGGCAGGCTCCGTCATGAAAGAACCGGGTTTCCTCTCCGTCTACAATTTCGAAACAAAAAAAGACAAACTCCTGCCGGCTGCCGAGGCCGGCGATCAGGTCATCGTCAAAAAAGTCCTCAACACCGCTTCAAAAACGACGCCTCCCAAAAAACTGACAGAAGCGGAACTTCTCACACTGATGGATAAAAACGGCATCGGAACAAAAGCAACGGCGCCGTCCCATATCGAAACGAACAAAAAACGCGGCTATTTCGAACTGAAAGGAAAGACGATCTCTATCCTCGATACCGGCTATATGCTTATGGAAAGTCTCGACTCGGCCGTTCCTGTCCTTGTCCGTCCGAAAGTCCGCGCCGAGATCGAGGCGCTCATCCAGCAGGTCGAAGACGGTCAGATTTCTTTTGAAGAAGCAAAGGCGAAAGGAACCGTCCGTCTGAAAGAAATGTTTGCCGATCTTGTCGCCAACCGTGAAAAACTGGCTTTCAGGATGGCCGGAAGTATCAAGAGCGAAGCTGCCGAAGAAGATAAAAAGACCTACATCGGCAAATGTCCCGACTGCGGCAACGCCGTCCGGATCGTCACGACGGAAAAAGGGCGTTTCGTCGGCTGTGTCGGCTATCCGGACTGCCGCCGCACCTATACGCTTCCCAAAACCGGCGCCCTCACGATCCAGCGCTCGAAGATCTGTCCGAAGACAGGTTTTCCGGTCATAGACGTCGCCCGGAAATACAGCTGGTCCGTCGGCATCGGTCCGTGCTTCAACTGCGACCAACAGCAGATCTGCGATCCGCCGGAGATCGCCGGTCTCTGCCCCAAATGCAGGACCGGAAACATGATCCTCATCCGGAGCGGCGACAACCGGTTCCTCGCCTGCTCTGAAAAATGCGGCTACACGCAGTCCGTCCCCAAAACAGGACGCCTCACGATCCTGGAAAAGAAATGCCCCGTCTGCGGCTGGAATCTTTTCAGAAACAAAGAAACGGACAAAGAAGCCGAAGAATTCTGCGCCAACAGAAGATGCCGTGCGATCGCCAAAAGAAACGCCGCCAAAGATCCGTCAGAAAAAACAGAGATGCCGGAACAGCCGCAGCAGAAATGAACAGAAGGACCGGAACTGTGCGCTGCCCTCATTGTCCTGTGTGCGCTGTCCGTTCGGTTTCATTCATCGGATATCACATCACGGTGTACCTCTGCAAATCACAATCTGCAAATCACAATCTGCAAATCACAATCTGCAAATCACAATCTGCAAATCACAATCTGTAAATCACAATCTGCAATCACAATCTGCAAATCACAATCTGCAAATCACAATCTGCAAATCACAATCTGTAAATCACAATCTGCAATCACAATTTACAATCACAATACCTTCAATAATTTACGATATGCCGGAATCCGGCTGTATCAGAAGGAACCGATCATGCTGTTAAGAAACATTGAGAAAAAAGACATCAGAGAAGCGACAAAGATCTGGAATGACGTTATCGAAAATGATGACAGTTTTCCGGGCGCCGTCTCTCTTTCCGAAGAAGAAGCTGAAAAAATGTTTTCCGCGCAGACGGAGACCGTCTGCGCCGTCGATGATTCCGGAAAGATCCTCGGGCTTTACATTCTTCATCCGAACAACATCGGGCGCTGCGGCCATATATCAAATGCCTCCTACGCCGTCAGCCGTGACGCCCGCGGAAAAGGTGTCGGGCGGATCCTTGTCGAAGATTCCGTCAGACGCGCTCAGAAAAACGGTTTCCTGGGTCTTCAGTTCAATGCCGTCGTGTCAACGAACACGCCGGCCGTTGCTCTTTATCTGAAACTCGGCTTTTCCGTGATCGGAACGATCAGAAACGGCTACAGACTTCACAGCGGAGAATTCAGAGACATCCTCATTTTCCTGAAATCCTGGGATATCCCGGAAAACGTCATTCCCCTGTGACCGGCCGTCTTTCAGCCGGATCCCGGCATACGGCCGCAGGCTTTTCCGGATCATTTCCTTATTTCATATCTTGTGCTGCGTCCGGTTCCTGTCACGACGATCAGTTCCCGATCAGAGAGATGTTTCAGGATTTTCAGTGTTTTTGTTTTTCCGGATCCGGTCTTTTCTGTCAGCTCCGATGATGTCGTTTTTCTTCTGTTTTTCAGAATATTGTAGACAACGGCTTCATCAGCTGTCAGACCTGCCGTCTTTTCATCAGACGAATATTCCGGAAGTGTTACTTTGACTGCATTTTCCGACAATTCGAACGCAGGTTTCATTATGCTTTTTTCATAGCATGATCTGATCCTTGCGATGCCTGTTCCGAAACATTCGATGTAATGAAGCCTGAAAAAGACATTTGCAAGGATCGGATTTCTCAGAAGGGAAACGCGGCCGTCAAGATATTCTTCTTCAGTCAGTCCTTTCGGCAGGCCGCCGGGAGAGATGATCTCTATCCTGTTGTCATACATGGCAATCCTGATATGCGCTCTCACATCCCATGTTCTGTGGACGATCGCATTTGCCAGCGCTTCCCTGAATGCTTTTTCAGGAATTCTTTCTTCCGTCCGTCTGCTCAGACCGTCGATGACATCATACTGATAATACCTGCGATAGGCCGAAACCGCTTTTTCAAATTGTTCCAGGACCGACAGACCGTCAGGCGTTTCCCGGTCGAGAATGATATCATTGTTCTCTCCGAATCTTGCAATATCGACACCGCAGAAATCATTTCTGTCTGCCAGGAGACTTCCCGCGATATTGAAACCGTCATTTTCTGAATAAACATTCAGTGTCCTCAGAATGTCCTGTGACATTTTGCGGATGCCTGCCGCCGATTTCAGCGCCTTTTCCAGGCTGTCAAAAGAAAGATCCTGTCTGTCGGCTTTCAGAGAATCATACGTCCTGTTCTGTCCTTCAAGGATAAGACGTGTCAGTTCGAATGTATCGACCTCGACAGTCGATGTATTGTTCCTGCGGTAAGCCTTTGACTTGTAAAAATAAGGCTTCCGGCTTCCTTCACGGACAGTGAGTGTGATCACACCCGTTCCGGATTCGACGTCAAGTGAATAATCCGGCACCGGCGTAATACTGTCATTGATCGTGTTTTCAATGTCAAGACAGACATTCTCCGGATCATCGATCCCGACAGTTCTTCCGTTGTCATCGATGCCGAATTTTATCTCGCCGGTACCGTAATTTGAATAGGCGCTGACTGTTTTGAGAAAATTCCGGGTGACAGATTTTTTAAATTCAAGGGTCTTCGATTCTTTCATCCTGTCATCTGCCCGGTATTCTCCCGCCGGATCTTCTTTCATCATACTCTTTTTCAATCTGTTTTCCCTCCCGTCTGTTTTCTCTCCGGATCTGTTTTCCCTCAGGATCCGGTGTTTTCCGCCGTTTTATCCGGTTCTGCAGTTTCATTGAAGCCGCATATGTTTTTCGTTCTTTTTGCAGATGCAGATGCAGCTGTATTTTATTTTTCGTCCTTTTTGCGGTCGTAACTGCGGTCGTATTTTGTTTTTTCGACCTTTTGCGGTCTCAAATGCGGTCGTATTTTGTTTTTTCGTCCTTTTTGCGGTCGTAACTGCGGTCGTATTTTGTTTTTTCGTCCTTTTAGCGGTCGTAAATGCGAACGAAAAATATTTTCGTTCGTTCTTATGTCGGGATACTCTCATGACTGTATATATATCTGATTCCTCCGATCCTTCCGGATGTTTCTGAAACCTTCTCATTTTCTGTTTCCCGAACAAAAAGATAACTATATGAAAATCCTTTGAATAACCGATTTTTACGATCACATACATCCGGCAACGGATCGCATCCATGCATCAGGTGACAAAATGGCATTATTCGGTACAAACGGCGTTCGCGGCATTGCGAACAGAGAACTGACACCCGAACTCGGTCTGAGACTTTCGATGAGCCTCGGCACATTTCTGGACGGAAAAGGCACAGTCGTCGTCGGCAGAGACACGCGTCTTGCCGGCGAAATGATCAAATCTTCCGTCATCGCCGGTCTTCTTTCAACAGGCGTCAAAGTCATCGATGTCGGCATCGTCCCGACGCCGTCTCTTCAGAATTATGTCAAAAACAGGGAAGACGCCGCAGCAGGTGTCATCGTGACGGCTTCCCACAATCCGAGAGAATATATCGGCATCAAGATCATCGCCGCCGACGGCACGGAATTTTCAAGATCTGATGAAAAGAAAGTCGAAGAGATTTACGAATCCGGGAAATTCCTTGCGGCAGACTGGCGCGAGACCGGAAAGTATGAGACCGATCCGAACTGCAATGAGATCTACATCAATGACGTCCTCTCAAAAGTCGATGTCGACGCCATCCGCGCATGCCGTTTCAAAGTCGTCACCGATACCGGCTGCGGTGCAGGTTCTCTGACGCTTCCGGTCCTCCTGCAGCGTCTCGGATGCAGCGTCATCACGATCAACGCCCAGCCTGACGGCACTTTCCCGTGGCGCAACCCGGAGCCTGTCGCAGAAGCGCTCACGGAAATGTCCGCTCTGATCAGACACGGCGGATGCGACCTCGGCATCGCGCATGACGGAGACGCCGACCGCGCCGTCTTCATGGATGAGAACGGTGACTTCCTCGGCGAAGATCTGATGCTCTCCGCCGTCGGAAAATATATCCTCGCGGAAAAGAAAGGGCCGATCGTCACGCCGGTCAGTTCTTCCAGAATGTTCGCCGATCTCGCAGAAGAGGCCGGCGTTCCGCTCTACTGGACAGCCGTCGGCTCCATCGACGTCGCCTACAAGATGAAAGAGGTCGGCGCCGTTTACGGCGGTGAAGGAAACGGCGGTCTCATTTTCCCGGAACACCAGGTCTGCCGTGACGGCGCCATGTCCGCCGCAAAAGTCCTCGACATTCTGGCCAAAAACAAATGCAGAGAAACAGGCGCCCCCATGAAAGCCTCCGACTTCAGAAAAGCCGTTCATCCGTACGTCAACCTGAAGATCAAAAAACACATCCCTGAGCCGAAAAAAGCCGTCGCCGCCCTGAGAGACGACATCCTCGCCGGCCGCGGCGACGTCCTCCCCGGAAAAGAGATCGGCGGCTCCGTCATCGACACGATCGACACGATCGACGGCGCCAAGATCTGGACAAAGACCGGCTGGATCCTCATCCGCCCCTCCGGAACGGAAGCACTCGTCAGGATCACCGCCGAAGCCGGAACCGAAGAAAACGCCCAAAAACTTCTCGATGCAGGATCCGCTCTCCTCGACAGATACATGTAAGAAAAACATGTCCGAAAAATGTCTGAAAAAGCTGTCCGAATCCCGGAAAATCTTAAAGAAGACCGGATAACGATGCAACGATCAGGACACGTCCTGAAAAAAGAAAGCCGGCAGATCTGTCCTGTCTGACAGGTCTGCCGGCTTTTTTGTTATCCGGATTTCGGATTGTTTCTGCCTTTCGTCTTCCGGATTGTTTTTGTTTCTCGTCTTCCGGATTGTTTTTGTTTTCGTCTTCCGGATTGTTTTTGTTTTTCGGCTTCCGGATTGTTTTTGTCTTTAGGCTTCCGGATTGTCTGTTTTTATGATCATTTTTTCATTTCAGTTCTTTTGAGATGTCCCTGTCGTAGACATAGATGTAATATTTGTCATTTTCCAGGATCTGCTGAGGTTCTCCGAAAGCTTTGACGACCTTTTCCGCGGAATAATTCTCGAGGAAAGGTACTTTTCTGGCGACGAAGAAATTCGCCGGTTCGTCATACCAGTCTTCGTTGCAGAACCATCTGTAGATCGTATACGAGCTGCCTGTTCCTCTGACGGCTCTGACTTTTACCTTGTTTTCCGAGGCCACAGTAACAGCCGAAGCGTCCCAGTGCTGGGCGTATCCGCTGACAAGGCCCTGACTGACCAGGAAATCAGCCAGCTGTGTCTGCTGTGTCTCAGCCGGTTCAAAACTGACGGAAAACGGGAGGAGAGAGCCTGCGATCATCAGGACGGATAAAACGACGATCGCTGCCGGATATCTCTTCACCGTCAGGAATGAAACAGCGCCTGAAACGGTTTTCGTGAACGGGGCCGGTTCTTCTTTTTCGGATGCTTCGGCCAGGAGACGATCCGCATAACGGATGATCAGGATCGCAAAGATGACCGGCGCAAAACTGAAGTAACGTCCGGCTTTTGATTCGCCCATGATATCCGTCAGGATGACCGCCGCCGATATCATCAGAAAGCCCAGGCTCAGGCAGATGCTGACCGGATCTTTTTCCGTCCCCTTGAGCATATCTCTCAGACAGAGGATGATGACAAAGAACCCGGCCGGGATGACGGCGGCATGAAGGAACAGGAACAGCGTTTCCGGCGATGCGACATTAAGTCCCATGAATCCGGCATCATTCATATTGAAAAGATATGTCAGATAAGTGAACACATTATCTTTGATCCCTTCAAATGATTCGAAGACCATGGTGCTTTCCTTGGAACCGTTCTTCACAGCACCGCCGATCATGTAATACAATTTGCTGAAAACAATGCTCAGCACAGCGGCAGAAATTGCTGCTGCGGCCGTTGCTCCGTTCAGGAACCTCTTTTTATCGTCCGTTTCCGTGAAGACACGATAGACTGCATAAACAAAAGCCGGAACGACGCCGACGATGAAATACGTTGAATCGCCGATGCAGGCCAGCGCCAGGAGCAGGATATAGGCGGCATAGAGAAGCGGAAGACTGATCTTCATTCTGCGTCCGTTCCCGTTGTTCCTGCCGTTTCCGTCACTTTCATTGCTCCCGGTACGTTCACTGTCCGCCCGGCCGGAAAAGCCGGTCTTTTCAATATACAGGAGAACAACGAGCGACAAAAAGATCCACAGCATGCCGCCCGCATGCGACCGGAGAGCCGTGAGACTGAAAACGCAGGGAAAACCCGCAATTGCCAGGAACATGAGTTCCTTTTGGACGGAATATCCGCTGTATGATGTTCTCAGAAGAAGGCGGGCGCCGAGCGTCATCACGAGGAACATGAGCGTACAGGCGAGAATATAAGCTTCAAGGCTGACACCCTCGACCAGAACGCCTAAGACGAAATAGATCAGGTCGGTCGTCAGGAATGAAATGCCTGTCTGATACCATCCCGAAAGGAATACATTTCCTGACAGAAAATCCGATGCTTCCAGGACCATGCACGCAAAGTCCGAATCGATCGCGATCTTGGCGAATCCTGAATATATATAAACACCGTAAATGATGAACCAGACTGCAAAAACGATCGCGCCGATCAGTTTGTTACGGGAAACTGAACTTTTTCCGGACGGATCGTCAGCGCTTCCGGACAGATTTGGTAAATCCATATCGATTCCTTTCCTTTTTATGGTTTTCTGAAAATGTGCTCTATATACATTTTACGGCCTATATATATCTTGATATGATTTTCCTTATCGGCCGGATTACCGGTTCAGGATCACCATTTCAGGTCTTTTGAAATATCCCTGTCATAGACATAGACCAAATACAGATCATTTTCGAGAAGACTTTCCGGCTCCCCGAAAGCATTGACAACATTTTCAGGTTCGTAATTTTCAAAGCTGTCTTTTCTGATGACGATGAAATGAGCCGGTTCTTCATACCATTCCTTTTTGCAGAACCAGGCATATTTTCCGAACGACGATCCTGTCCCGGAAACAGCTCTGACGGTCACTTTATTTCCGGCACAGACGGAGACGGATGATGCATCCCAGAAATTGCCGTATCCGTTGTCGAGACCGTTTTCTTCCAGGAATGCCGCCAGATCAGACTGATCGGTTTCAGCCGGATGGAGGCTGAAAGAAAACGGAAGGACGGCGCCGGCGATCAGGAACAGGGACAGGAGCACGATGACGATGTGATATCTTCTGTCCGTCACAAAATCATCGAGGGCGGATGCGGTCAGATTGTCCCGGCTGAAGGCTGCTTTTTCTTTTCCGTTTTCCTGCATCAGAAGACGGTCCGTGTAACGGATGATCAGAACCGCAAAGACGACCGGGACAAAACTGATGTAACGCGACGCCATCTCATCGACCATGATGTTCGTCATAACGACGACGGCCGAGATCATGACAAATCCGAGGCTCAGGACGATGCCGACCGGATCTTTTTCCTTTCCCCTGAGCATATCTCTCAGATGCACGAAGACGACCCGGAATCCGGCCAGGACGATGACGGCATGGATGAAAAGAAAAGCTGTTTCAAAAGATGCGACCTTCATGTCTGTAAATCCTGCATCGTTCATCTTAAAGAGGATCGTCAGCCAGAGGGACAGATTGTCCGGAATCTCTCCGATCGTTTTGAACGTCAGATAACTTTCCATGTAACTGTTCCTGACGGCGCCGCCGATTGCATAGTAAAATCTGTTGAAGACAAAGCTCAGAACAGCAGCAATGACGGAAGAGACCGCAAATCCGGCGCAGATGACTCTTTTCTGATTCCTGCTCTCTTTTTCCGTTTCTGTCAGAAGGCGGTAAGCGCAATAAATGAGGACAGGCGCGATGCCGATCACGAAATATGTCGAATCGCCGATGCAGGCTGAAGTCATCAGCACGGTATATGCGGCAAACAGGATCAGAAGGCGTCCCTGTTTTTTCCTGTCATTTTTCCGGATGATCCCGGTCTTTTCAGCAGACATGATGATCAGAAGAGATACAAAGACCCAGATCATGCCGCCCGAATGCGACCGAAGCGCCGTGAGACCGAAGAGGCAGGGGAGACCTGCGATCGCCAGGAACATGAGTTCCTTCCGGACCGAATATCCGTCATATTCCGTCCGCATCAGAAGACGCGCACCGAGTGTCATGACCAGAAACATGAGCGTACAGCTCAGAACATAAGCCCCGACGCTGACGCCGCCGAACAGAACGCCGGCGACGAAATAAATGAAGTCGGTCGTCAGGAATGAAATGCCCGTCTGGATCCATCCTGAAAGAAACACGTTACCGGACAGAAAATCAGACGCTTCCAGGACAATGTTCGCAAAATCGGAATCAAGCGGGACCTTTGCAAAACCCGAATATGTGCAGATGCCGTAAACGATGAACCAGACGGCAAAAACGATCATGCCGGCCGCCTTTCCGCCGGAAATGAATGAGAACGCTTTTTCGGCGGATCCGTCCGCGCGTTCCGGCGTTTCGGAAGTACTGCTCATTTCTGAAGTACTGCTCATTTCTGAAGTACTGCTCATTTCCGGAGTACTGTCCATTTCTGAATTATCAGTCATAGTGATCCCTTTGTTTGTGCCTTCTTTTTATGAATACATCCGTTTCATGAATACATCCGTTTTGTACATATGCCTTCTTTTTGTGAATGTAATATGTATTTCACGTCTCCGTCTGCGCTCTTTCTTTTTCTTCTTCTCCTTTTCCGGAATCGGTCAAAAGAAACGTATTTCGCAATGAGTTTTCCGTATTCCGTTCTTTCTTCCAGATCCT
>JAGAEB010000106.1 GCA_017613335.1 Methanosarcinaceae archaeon | reverse complement strand
GGCCGCCGCCACGGCCGAAACCGCCCGCGGCATCGAATTCTTCCTGCGTGACCTTCACGACTTCACCCTGCTCCGGGCGGACGTCGGACTTCACGCCGCGCTTCTGCGAGAAAAGCCACTTCCACGCTTCGGGATTCTGGTAGGTCTGCGTCCAGCAGTCATGCTGTGCGGTCACAGCAGCGGCGGCGGCAGAAGCGGCGGTTACAGCAGCGGCAGCGGCAGCGGCAGAAGCGGCGGTTACAGCAGCGGCAGCGGCAGAAACGGCGGCTACAGCAGCGGCGGCCGTCATGGTTCAAATGCTCCCAAGAAGCCGGCTTACCGGAAAAACGCCCGGCCGCCTGTCAACCGCGGCAGAAAATAATGACGGCTGACACGACTGACGCGGCTGACACGACTAACGCGGCTGATACGGCTGACACGGCTGACACGACTGACTGGTCTGCATCAGTCATCCGTCTGAACGTCGCTCAGAATGAATTATATTTATACACAAATGTAATGTGAAAAAATGATCTATATTGCAATCCCCAACAAAGGAAGGCTTCACGAACCGACGCTTTCCATGTTCAAAGATGCCGGTCTTCCGGTCCAGGGCGCCGGAAACGGCAGTCGCCAGCTGATCGCCAAAACGAGCGATCCGGATATCACTTTTATCCTGGCCCGTGCAGCGGATATCCCGCTGTTCGTCGCGGAAGGAACGGCCGATATCGGTGTCACGGGTCTCGACCTGATCGCCGAAAGAGGCGCGGATCTCGATGTGATGACGGAGCTTGATTACGGAAAAGCTTCTCTCGTGCTTGCGGTTCCGAACGCATCCCCGATCCGGGAACTCAAAGACCTCGAAGGCAAACGCGTCGCAACGGAATTCCCGGCGGTGACGCGCCGGTTCTTTGAAGAAAACAGGATCAATGTCGATGTCATCGAAGTCAGCGGTGCCTGCGAGATGACGCCGCATATCGGCGTTGCGGATGCCATCGTCGATATCACGAGCTCCGGCACGACGCTCCTGATCAATCAGCTCCGCCAGGTGGCGCCTGTTTTCGATTCGCGTGTCTGCCTCGTTGCCAACCGCAAAAGCATCAGCGATCCTGAGAAGAAAAAGATCCATGATGTCAGGACGGCGATCGAGAGCGTTCTCTGCGCCAAGAAGAAAAGATATATCATGATGAATGTGCCGGGAGAATCGCTGGAAGAGGTCGAAAAGATCATCCCCGGTCTGGCCGGCCCGACGATCATGGAAGTCCAGTCCGACCGGAAAATGTATGCCGTCCACGTCGTCGTCGATGCGGATGAGATCTTCACGCTCGTCGGAAAACTCCGGAAGGCCGGTGCGAACGGTATCCTCGTCCTGCCGATCGAACGCCTGATCCCCTGATGAGCACCGGAAATGTCAGCTGCATCCGGATCGTGATCGGTCAGCTGCATCCGGATCGTGATCGGTCAGCTGCATCCATAATATTCAAAATGTCAGAAATCTCAGAAATGTTTGAGTGATGAGAGATGTCAGAAATGTTTGAGATCATCCCGGCCGTCGATATGAAGGGCGGCAAATGCGTCCAGCTCGTCCAGGGCGTTCCCGGAAGCGAAATGGTTTCTCTCGACGATCCTGTGAAAGCGGCGATGTCCTGGGTTGAGCAGGGCGCCCGGACGCTCCATCTTGTCGATCTCGATGGTGCGATCGACGGTGTCCGCAATCATGCGCCGGTCATCCGCGAGATCGTCCGGAAAGCAAAGAAGGAAGGCGTGACCGTCGAAGTCGGCGGCGGCATCCGCTCGTTTGAAGATGCGGCGGGTCTCCTCGAACTCGGCGTCGACCGTGTCATCCTGAGCACGATCGCCATGAAACAGCCTGAGATCATCGACCGGCTGTCCGGCCGGTTCGGAAAAGAGGCTGTCGTCGTGGGTCTTGATTCAAAGAGCGGCAGGGTGGCTGTCGAAGGCTGGACGAAGATCTCGGAATACCGCGCCGTTGATGTTGCCGGTGATTTTGAGAAGCGGGGCGCCGGCTATATCCTGTTCACGAATATCGACTCGGAGGGTCTTCTGAGGGGCGTCGATCCGGAACCGACAGCAGAACTCGTGAGAGCCGTCGGGATCCCGGTCATCGCTTCGGGCGGTGTCGCGTCTCTGAACGATCTGAAACGCCTCAAAGAAGCAGGCGCCTGCGGCGTCGTCGTCGGAAGCGCTCTCTATACGGGAAAATTCACTCTGCCGGAAGCAACGGACTTCATCAGGCGTCTGTACTGAAAGAAAAAAGCATCGAAAACAGGTGGATGCACCGGAAGATCCGATGGGATACCGGTGTATGCACCGGGAAAACCCAAGCATCGAAAAACACGATTCACCGGCGGCTGTCCGGGGATCTTCCTGCCTTCTGCAGGGTCCCGGCCGGGCGTCCGCCTCAGAAATAAAGGAACAGGAGACCGGAAATATGTCTGAAGACTGCGTTACATTATCCAGGAGTACAAAAGAGACAAAGATCACCGTCAGCCTCGACCGCAACGGCTGCGGGAAGCACAGGATAGAAACCGGCATCGGTTTCTTCGACCACATGCTGACGGCTTTTTCCGTCCACAGCGGCATCGATATGGATATTTCCGTTTCCGGAGATATCGACGTCGACTGCCACCACACGATCGAAGATACCGGGATCGTCCTCGGAAAGGCCTTCGCGCAGATGCTCGGCGACAAATCCGGCATCGTCCGCTACGGCTCGGCGCTCATCCCGATGGATGAAGCGCTCGCCCAGGTCGCCGTCGATGTCAGCGGCCGGCCGTTCCTCGTTTTCGATGCCGCGTTCTCGCACGATATGATCGGCGCCATGGACACGCAGATGGTCGAAGAATTCTTCCGGGCGTTCGCTTTCAATGCCGGGATCACGCTCCACGCGCGCCTCATCTCCGGATCGAACGACCACCACAAGGCCGAAGCGCTCTTCAAAGCGCTCGCCCACGCCGTCGAAGAAGCGATCAGGCCAAAAGACGGAAACGCGATGCTGTCCACGAAAGGCAGCTTCGACTGAAAAATAAAGCCGACGGAACGGAAAAACACGTCTCCCGGAGATCCGGGAGACCCGGGATCTTTCCCGGGAATCCTGTTTTTCCGTCTCATCTTCACGCCGTTTTCTGTCTGATCTTTATTTTTATTCCTTTCATCTTTCATTTCATCCTCATTCCATCTTCATTTCATCTTCATTCCGTCTTCATTCCGTCTTCATTCCGTCTTCATTCCGTCTTTCATTTCATCTTCATTCCGTCTTCATTCCGTCTTTCATTTCATCTTCATTCCGTCTTTCATTTCATCTTCATCCCGTCTTTCATTTCATCTTCATCCTGTCTTTCATTTCATCTTCATCCCGTCTTTCATTTCATCTTCATTCCGTCTTTCATTTCATCTTCATTCCGTCTTTCATTTCATCCTCATTTCATCTTCCTTTCATCATTCCTTTCATCTTTCATTCATTTTCATCATCCCGTTTCCGTCATCATCTGTCTGACTGACGGCTCTTATGCTTTATGAGCCGCGTCCCGGTCCGTGTTCGGGACCGGCGCGGCTGTTTCCCGGGGAAATCATCAATGATCGCAATCGTAGACTACGGTGCCGGAAATCTTTTCAGTGTCCGCAATGCACTGGATTTCATCGGCCTTGAAAATATGGTAACGGACAGGGCAGAAGATCTGGAAAAGGCCGACGGCATCATCCTTCCGGGTGTCGGGGCTTTTCCGGATGCCATGGATCTTCTGACAAAATCAGGACTTATCGGAACGCTCAGGGCGCAGGCTGAGAAAAAACCGCTTCTCGGGATCTGCCTCGGGATGCAGATGCTTTTTGAAAAAGGATACGAATTCCGCGAGACCGACGGGCTCGGTTTCATCGAGGGGACGGTGGACCATCTCCCGGAGGCGGGGCTGAAGATCCCGCACATGGGCTGGAATAATCTCGTTTTCAATGAACCGTGTCCTCTCCTTGACGGGATCGCCGAGGGGTCTTATGTCTATTTCGTCCATTCGTATGCGGTGACGACGTCTATGGAAAACATCGCCGCCTATACGGAATACGGCTGCGTCGTTCCGGCGCTCGTTCAGAAGGGGAATGTTTTCGGCGCGCAGTTCCATCCGGAAAAGAGCGGGGATGTCGGTCTTCAGATCCTCCGGAATTTCGGAAAGCTCGTCCGGGAAACAAAGGAAGCGGCTGATGCATCGGCCGCTCAGGAGCGAGGTGATATCAATGCTTGCCAAAAGGATCATTCCGTGTCTCGATGTCCGTGACGGCCGCGTCGTCAAAGGGATCAATTTCGTCGGTATCAAAGAAGTCGGCGATCCGGTCGAGTGCGCGGCCATGTATGACCGTCAGGGGGCGGATGAGATCGTTTTCCTCGATATCACGGCTTCCCACGAGGCCCGGAAGACGATCATCGATGTCGTCCGGGAAACGGCCCGCCGGGTCTTCGTGCCGCTGACGGTCGGCGGCGGTATCAGTTCGGTCGACGATTTCAGAAATATCCTGCGCGCCGGCGCCGACAAGATCTCCGTCAATTCGGCCGCGGTCAAAAATCCGCAGCTTATCGCCGACGCCGCCGACAAATTCGGCAGTCAGTGCGTCGTCGTCGCCATCGATGCCAAAAGAGCCGAAGACGGGACGTTCCATGTCGTCATCCACGGCGGGCGCATCGATACGGGACTCGATGCCGTCGAATGGGCCAAAAAAGCGTGCAGCCTCGGCGCGGGCGAGATCCTTCTGACGTCGATGGACACGGACGGGACGAAACAGGGATTCGATATAGAACTTCTCAATGCGGTCACTTCCGCCGTCGATGTCCCGGTCATCGCATCCGGCGGCTGCGGCACGCTCGGACATTTCTCGGAAGTGTTTGAAAAAAGCGGGGCGGATGCCGCGCTTGCTGCTTCTCTTTTCCATTACCGCGAGCTGACGGTCGGCCAGGTCAAAAGACATCTGAAAGAACACGATATTCCTGTCAGAGAGCCGATCATCGATGATGAGCCGGAGGCCTGACATGTCTTCCGGAACAGGGAACGGGTCTGCGCTTGATGCTGATGCTGATTTTGGCGGTGCGGATGCGGCCGCTGACATTGCCGGTGCTGCCGACGTCGGCGGGATCTCCGGGGGCGCCGCCTTTCCGGAAAGGACGTCAAGACCTGAGATCCTGGCGCCGGCGGGGACGATCTATTCCATGATCGCCGGTCTCAGATGCGGCGCCGATGCCGTTTATGCGGGCGCGTCGCGTTTCGGCGCGAGAGCCTATGCCGGGAATTTCTCGGATGATGAGCTGGCTTTCGGCATCGATATGGCGCATACGCTCGGATCGTGCGTCCATGTGACGATGAACACGCTCTACCGGGACGATGAGCTCAAAGATGCTCTCCGGCTCCTGGACCGGCTTTACCGGGAAGGCGCGGATGCGATCATCGTCCAGGATGTGGGTTTTCTCTCGCTCGTCCGCCGGAAATATCCGGAAATGCC
>JAGAEB010000105.1 GCA_017613335.1 Methanosarcinaceae archaeon | reverse complement strand
GTTTTCTGTTTCTGATCTGTTTTCGGTTTTTTAGGTTTCTGTTTCTGATCTGTTTTCGGTTTTTTAGGTTTCTGTTTCTGATCTGTTTTCGGTTTTTTAGGTTTCTGTTTTTTTATTTTCTGTATTTTCTTACAGACTCCCGATATTTCTCCCGGATTCTTTTTTTCAGGATTTCTTGTTACTGTAAATATAGCTAAACATTTTTATAAAATAATGTCAAATGCATGCACACATAAAAAAGAAAGGACACAGGATAAGATCCTGCGCCCTTTCTGATCAGATATCCTGTTTTCAGTAATCCTGGATCTTTCTGATCGTGAATTTCTTTTCCTGAGCGGAGCGGATGGCTGTCGCGGCCGCTCTTGAGCCTTCGACGGTCGTGATGTACGGGACATTGTTGTCGACGGCGGCTCTGCGGATGCGTGATCCGTCATGGCGTGATCTTGTCTTGGAAGTCGGCGTGTTGATCACGAGTTCGACTTCGTTCTTTCTCAGGCGGTCGAGGATGTTCGGGTTTCCTTCATGGACTTTCAGGATGATATCCATGGAAACACCGTTCTTTTCCATATATTCGGCCGTGCCGCGGGTTCCGAGGAGCTTCAGGCCGGATTCCGCCATCGATCTGGCGACCGGGAGCATTCTTTCCTTGTCATCGTCACGGACGGACATAAAGACCGTTCCTTTGACCGGCAGGAGGTTGTCTGCAGCCATTTCCGCTTTGAAGAAAGCCAGGCCGAAATCATCGTCGATGCCCATCACTTCACCCGTACTCTTCATTTCAGGGCTCAGGAGCGGATCTGCGCCCGGCAGCTTGTCGAACGGCAGGATGACTTCTTTGACAGCGACATGGCTCACGGCAACTTCCTTGTCGGAAACATAGCCGAGTTCTTTCAGTGTCGCACCGGCCATCACACGGGCGGCGATCTTTGCCATCGGCACACCTGTCGCCTTGGAAACGAACGGGATCGTCCGGCTTGAACGCGGGTTTGCTTCAAGAACGAAGACTTTGCCGTCCTTTTCAGCCATCTGGATGTTGATGAGACCTTTCACATGAAGGGCCAGAGCGATCTTTTTCGTATAATCACGGACGATCTCGAGGATTTCTTCTTCAAGCGTCTGCGGCGGAATGACACAGGCAGAATCGCCTGAGTGAATGCCGGCCTGTTCGATGTGTTCCATGATCGCGCCGATGAAGACGGATTCGGAATCACAGACGGCATCGACATCGATCTCGCGGGCATTCTCCAGGAAATCATCGATAAGAATGGGGTGATCATTTGAAACGCGCACGGCTTCTTTCATATACGTCTCGAGTTCCTCGCGTCCGTAAACGATCTCCATTGCACGGCCGCCGAGAACATAGGACGGACGGACGAGGACCGGGTAGCCGATCCGTTCTGCGACGGCAATTGCCTCATCTTCGGAAGTGGCATAGCCGGCTTCCGGCTGGAGGATGCCGATCTCCTTCATCAGAAGGTTGAATTTCTCACGGTCTTCCGCCAGGTCCATATCGGCCGGCGTCGTTCCGAGGATCTTCGTTGCAAGACCGCGTCTCCTGATCTCTTCTTCGAGCGGGATTGCCAGGTTGACGGACGTCTGGCCGCCGAACTGGACAAAAATACCGTACGGCTTTTCCTTTTCAACGACGTTCATGACATCTTCGAGCGTCAGCGGTTCAAAGAACAGTTTGTCTGACGTATCGAAGTCCGTGGAAACGGTCTCAGGGTTGTTGTTGAGAATGTGCGTCTCAATGCCGTCTTCACGAAGCGCCATGACGGCGTGGACCGTACAGTAGTCGAATTCAATGCCCTGGCCGATACGGATCGGACCGGCACCGAGGATGAGGATCTTCTTTTTGTCGGTCGGCTGATCGAGACATTCTTTGTCATAAGTCGTGTAGTAGTACGGCGTATAAGCATTCAGGTCATCAGCGCAGGAATCGACGATACGGTAGGCCGGCGTGATCTTTTCCTTCATGCGCATCGCATAAACTTCTTCAGCAGTCTTTCCGGTCAGTTTTCCGATCTGAGCATCGGTGTAACCGCAGAGTTTTGCTGCTTTGAGGAGATCTGCCGAAAGCGTTTCTTTTTCAAGGCGCCTTTCCATGTCGATGATCAGTTTCAGTTTTTCAATGAAGAACGGATGGATCTTCGTGAGATCGGAGACTTCGGAAACGGTGTAGCCTCTCTGGAGCGCATTGAGCATGACATAGAGGCGCTGGTCAGTCGGCACGACAAGGAGATGCCTGAGTTCGTCTTCCGTCAGGTTGTCGAAGTCTTTGGGCGATTTACTGACGTCGAGAGAACGGATGGCTTTCATAAGCGTTTCTTCAACGGACTGGCCGATGGCCATCACTTCACCGGTACTCTTCATCGCCGTCGTCAGCGTGCGGTCTGCCGTCGTGAATTTGTCGAACGGCCAGCGCGGCACTTTGGCAACGATGTAGCGGACATCCGGCGAATAAGTGCAGGAGCCGATCTCGACACCTTTGATCATCTCATCAAGCGTCATGCCGACGGCGATCTTTGCCGTAAAGCGGGCGATCGGGAAACCGGTCGCTTTTGATGCCAGCGCGGAGGATCTGGAAACACGCGGGTTGACTTCGACGACACGGTATTCACCGTTTCTGTAAGCGTACTGGATGTTGCAGCCGCCTTCGATATCGAGTGCGCGGATGATCCTGATGGAGGCATCAGTCAGCATCTTGACATCTTTTTCCGGAAGCGTCTGGATCGGTGCAACGACCATGGATTCGCCGGTGTGGACGCCCATCGGGTCGATGTTCTCCATCGTACAGATGACGGCGCAGGTATCATTTTTGTCTCTCATGATCTCATATTCGATCTCGGCCCAGCCGAGAACGCTTTCTTCGATGAGGACCTGGTGGATGCGGCTCTTTTTAAGACCGTGTTCCACGATATCGTAAAGCTCTTCGCGCGTGTGGGCAATACCGCCGCCGGCGCCGCCTAATGTGTATGCCGGCCTCACGATGAGCGGAAGACCGAATTCTTTGATGGTGGCTTCAACTTCGTCAATGGAATTGACGGCCAGGCTGCGCGGCACTTTTTCACCGATCCGGATCATGAGCTCTTTGAAGAGTTCACGGTCTTCGGTGTTCGCGATCGCTTCAAGGGGTGTTCCGACAAGGCGGACATTGTATTTCTCAAGAATGCCGCGTTCTGCCAGTTCGGAAGTCATGTTCAGGCCTGTCTGACCGCCGATACCGGCAATGATGCTGTCCGGTCTCTCCTTTGCAATGATCGATTCTATGATATCTGCATCCAGCGGTTCAATATATACGGCATCTGCCATATCCGGATCCGTCATGATCGTGGCCGGGTTCGAGTTCACCAGAACGACACTGATCCCCTCTTCTTTCAAAGAGCGGCAGGCCTGACTTCCTGAAAAGTCGAACTCAGCGGCCTGACCGATCGTGATCGGGCCTGAGCCGATAAGCAATACCTTCTTAATATCTTCCTGTTTTGGCATTAAATCACCCTTTATAATAGCCGAAATGGAAAATCAGCCGAAATAAGTCGATTCCAACAGAAAAAACAATTTTAGTATTTAAGCATATCCGAAAAGGGATGTAACGGCCCGATACATGGTGTTTTTACACCCGTCGGCTCCCGGGAAAACCCAAAGAAAGAGCAAAGAGGCATACTGACCGGTATCTCTGAAAAAGCAGCGGGTAAGATCATATCGGACAGCCTTCCTGAAACAATGCATACGGACACAAATATATACGCCGATCGGGGACAGTAACAACATACACCGCCGTCGGAGGAAGCGTAATGTCTGCAGAGTCACCGATACAAAAAACAATGTCGGAATATATGATCTCGGATCTGATGGAGATTGCCGGCCGCATCACCGATGAGCAGGAGAAGTTAAATGAGGATAAACCGAAATGTCCGGCTGAATAGATCAATATGTTTCACGAGATCCCGTTTGAACTGAGGATGCGTGTGGAAGGCCGTGAATTTCGGAAAGAACTCCTTAAACTGAAACTCCTCGACGGTGATGAGTGGCCTACATATATGCAGATGCGGCTGGAACAAATTGATGAATGGTTTGTCAATCACGGAATTGACCCGGAAACCATCCAACTGACACACGAAGATCTTGAAGAAGTAAAAAAAGAAAAGGAAATGCGTGAAACTCTGGAGAAAGAATGGAGAGAAGAGCGCAGACAAAGGAGAAAAGCAGCACGCGAAAAAAGAAAACAGGAACTCGCCCTTTCAGAAAAAAAAGAAGCCTCTGAAAAAGAATGAACAGAATGAAGCCCGGATTCTGGATAAAAAAAGGCAACGGATCTGATGATCCGTCACCCTCTTTCATTGTATCTTCTGTACCGGCAGCGATTGCCGCCGACCCGTTCTGTTTTCCGGGATCCGTTCTGTTTTCCGGGATCCGTTCTTCTTTTCGGAATCCGTCCCTCTTTTCGGAATCCGGCTCTGCGCTTTATCAGAGTGCTGCGACTTCGTCGCGGAGTTCATCTTCTTTCGGGGCGTCAAGAGTTTTGACGACTTCGCCGTTCCGGAAGATGAGGAACATCGGCGCGGAGCGGATACCGTAGGAATTCGTAATGTCGATGTTGTCCATCGCTTCGATCCTGATGAATGAAACTTTGTCACCGGTCTTTTCGGCAAGGTCTTCAAAAACGGGTTTGATCTTATTGCAGGCAGAGCAGGAAACCATGTAAAACATGGCAATGACCGGCTTTGACTGTTCTGAAATAAGGCTTTCCCAATTTGTCTTGTCTGCTTCTGTGATCGTCATGATCTTTTCTCCTTTGTTGATCTCTTTATTTTCTGTCATTTTTACTATGTAATCTTTACTCTGATTTTTCAACATCGGCTTCCGCCAGTTTCTCGATGAGTCTCTTCACGACGGTCTCTTTGGCGCCTTCGACGAATTTGATGCTTCCGACGATGAGGTGGCCGCCGCCGTTGACGCCTGCGCCGACGAGTTCTTCACGAAGTTCGCGGACGATCTGCGGGATGTTCATGAGGACGTTCTTCGAACGGATGACGGCAAAATCGGGGCCGAGACCGAGCGTGATGACGGGCTGCCCGGGGTAGCGGTCACGGCACATGATGTCGTGGATCTCGCCGGACGTCTTTCCCGGGGCCGGGAACGTGAATTTGTGGGCGTATTTTTCCACATCGATGATATTGAGGACGGCGCCGCTCTTCAGTTTCGTCATTTCGACATTCGGAAGACAGACATCGATCTGTTCTCTGATCATGCTGTCTGCCTGCGCGCAGAGCATTTTCACGAGGCGGCTGTGGATATCATGGTCCCTGAAGTCGAGGATGTCATCAATGACACCGACGCCGGCACTGAATTTCAGCCAGTACTGTTCATAATCGAGCGCCAGAGCCATTTCTTTGAGATCGTCCGTCGTATATCTGTCTTTGACGAGTTCGAGATACTGATCAAATTCCGGTGAGACGGCACGGTCTCCGACGCCGGCAACGGCCGGCAGATGGATGATCTGATCCGTGACATCCGGATTGATGAGGCGGGCCGTTTCCGTACAGAGCATGCCGGCCGTCAGACCAAAATCGCCGCCGACATGATACGGATTGACGTGCGCGATCAGGAACTGATCGACGGCTTCATCCGGATGGTGGTGATCGATGACGACGACATCCATGCCGTAGACCTGCGTGTGCAGATAGGCCGGCATGTCTTCTTCGGTCGATCCGTTGTCGACCATGATGATGAGCGGGAACGGTTCGCCGTAGCGGAGATTGTCTTCAACGGAATAGGAGACATCCTTGACGACATCCGCGAGTTCATAGAACGGCGCCTTGGACGGCGCTCTTTTATAGAAATGCGTCACATCGCCGTTATTGACTTCTTCGATCAGCGGCAGGATCGCTTTTTCGATGGCCATTCCGGACGTGATGCCGTCGGCGTCTGAGTGGTGACGGAGGATGATGGGCCTTGATCTGAAGATCGCGCGGCGGATCTCTTTGGCCGCCTGCAGCATGGCCGGGCGCAGTTTTTCAAGAATCTCGCTTTCAGCGAGGAACGGGATGTCGTGAGGCGTTGCTTTTTCGTCGATCGCTTTTTCGATGATCTCGAGGAGACGGATCTTCTCTTCCTCGGGCAGTTCTTTCATGCCGGCCAGTTCGATCTGGACGGCGCCGTCGCGGAGATTGACGGTTCCGACGGCGGACACGATCATGCCTGCATCGATATGGGCGTAAGAGCGCTGTCCGGCCGTTGAAAATCCGGCGCAGGGTGCCGTTCCGGTCTCATCGGAGATCGTAAAGATCGTCGGGCCGCCGGTCTGTTTGACCTGGATGACTTCGCCTCTGATCCGGACGAGCTTTCCGTTCATGGCAGGCGTAATGTCTCCGATATGCGTGCCCGGGACGTTTTTCTCGACGACGGAAATCTCGTATTCTTTCGGATTCTTCTGGACAAGATCGAGCTTTACGTCTCTTCCCTGTTTTCTCATGTCTTTGAGATAGACGATCTGCTCTTCTCCTTTTTCCGGCATTTTCGTGATGTTCTTTTCATGCATCAGGCCTTTGACATTGTCATTGAGCCTGACGAACGCGCCCAGGTTTTCGACAATGCCGTCCACAACACCGACATAATATTTTCCGATGCCGAGATCATCATAATCGCAGGAGGCATCCAGTCTGTAGACCGTCGACGAGGCGCGGCACATATTGCAGATCTCTTCATTGTTCTCATTCAGATACGGGATCTGCTTCCCGCATTTCCTGCAGTGGTAGATCTCCCCGGATCCCCGGCAGACATCACATTTGATCTTGTGTTCGATCTCGCCCGTCCCGCCGCATTTCGGACATTCTCCGGAAAGGATGCTTGAAAGGTTCTTCTCGGAAAGCGCCATCAGGTCGAGAGATACCTTCCCTCCTTTTTCCTTGCTGCCGCCGCACTGCGGGCATTTTTCAACCGTTACCGTCAGGAAGCCGGTCCCTTTGCATTTCTCACATTTTTCACTCATTCAGATAAACTCCGGGATAAAAATAATCAAATAACTGTCAATAAAACAGATTGCCTTCAGACAGACGAAAAGCCTGTCAAAAGATCATATCTGTCTATCTGTCAGGACGCCTGCGCCGGTCTTCACATCTTCACCGATATCCGGCATCAAGGCAGTATTATTAAAACAGATGTCTCTCAGCGCGATAAATAAGAACCCTTCTCAATAAATACCTATTGAAATACATGATGTCAAAACGGATGATCCGAAATAATCCGTCACGCACATATACAATCAAATATCCGGCAGGCTCTCACAAAAACAGCAACACAAAAACAGCAACATAAAAAACAGAAACATAAAAAACAGCAACACAAAAAACAGCAACACAAAAGAGTGAAAGACGACAGAAAAAGACAATAAACACAAGAAAGACAAAAAGGCCAATAAAACAATACAGAACAATGAAAACAGAACAATGAAAAGCAGAAAAATATTATGAGGGCCCGGATCGAGAATTGAACTCGAGTCAAAGCCTCCACAGGGCTTCAGGATAACCTCTACCCTACCCGGGCCACTATGATCATCCGGATCTCCGACAGACAGACGGAAATTCGGAAATGTCTGAAAAACGCATCTCAGCAACCGTTCCTGCGGAGCGGCTCCGAGTACAGAGTCCTACTAGTGATTTTTGTCATATAAATTTTTCGCACTCCTGACAACGCCGGCCGTCTGCTGACAGATGTGTTCAGAATGCGTTTTCTCTTTATTTCGGGGCTTTCCGGTTATTTTTTAGTCTTTCCGGCCGGATTTTCGTCCGCGTTTTTTTTGTTTTCGTTTTTGTCGTTTTCGGCGCAGTCTTTTTTCTCTCTGTAAGTCTGTTCGATGACTTTTCCTTTCGGTTCGGTCTCTGAGAAGATCTGTCCTTCAAAAGTGTAGATCCGGGCATCATATTTCCAGGACATCGGCGGCATGCCGGCTTTCTGCGCTGTCATGCACAGAAATTCCATGGCATCAACTTTGTACTCGGTCGCCACCTGCGGCAGAAGAAGGCCGCGGGCGTTCGGATAGACGGCGATCAGGCCGTGCTTTCCGATAACGATATGCTTTTCATAATCCCTGAAATCGCAGTCAAGAAGCTTCGGCTCCGTCAGAACGGTCACTTCTATGCGGACATTGCCGAGATCCGCCTTTGACAGCGGGATGAATCTCGGATCATCAAATGCCGCCGCTTTCGCCGCCTTGGGAAGAGCTTCTTCGATCGACATGACCGGGTACGGAAAACCGATGCATCCGCGAAGACAGCCGTCCATCGTCAGCGTCACGAAAAGACCGCGTTCCTCTCTGAAAAGGATCGGCAGTTCATCCGGGAAATCCACGGGTCTGTTTTCAAAAGATGCAAGGATCGCATCTCTGGCGATCGATACGGCTTTGATGCCGTCTGAAAGTGTCAGTCTTCTCCCGTCCATCTTTACTTCCTCCTGTCATCTGAAAAATAATCTTCTGCCGGATTTCTTTTTTTCCGCCTCTTTTTCTTCTCTTTCTTTAGCTTCTTTTTCTTCCTTTTCTCTGACAGCATCGACTTTTTCAGTCACCGTTTCCAGAACGGAGCGGATCGTTTCTTCATCATCCGTCAGGAAGACGGTCGTCAGATCGGATTCATATTCGGCACCGTTCCGGCCGTTGCCCGGCCCCGCGCCGTTTTCATTATCGATACAGTCCGGAACGCCGGCGGCTTCGTCCTTTCCGCTTTCCGTGTCTTTTCCGTTTTCAGCAGCTTTTCCGTTTTCAGACAGCTGGATCATCCTGAACAGAAAAACGAGAGCATACCACGGATCGGAATCACTAAAGCCGTTGCTGCTGCGGACGAACAGGCGTCTGTCTTTATACGACATTTCCGCACGGACAGCGCATTCCGCATTTGAGACATTCTGTCTTTCTTCGAAGAAATCCTTTTTCATGAAGAGACCGTCGCCCTCAATGACATACACATCACCGTCACGGCAGAATATGATATTGCGGAATCCGTAATCCCGGAGACGCATCTCTCTTCTCTTGATGATCCCGTCCACCCTGTAAAAGAAATCGTGGGCGATGAGAGCATTTCCGTCATCTGCGGCTTTCAGATACCGTTCAAGGGTCTCCGCCGCCGGAACAAGATAAGGCGTACTTTCGATGTAATCGCGTTTTTCATGCGTTTCATCATCCATGACCCATTCCGTGCGTTTCATGATCTTTTTATTATTGCCGAACATACCCAGAAAGCTCATCCGATCATCTCTTCAGTATCAGTCGTCCTCTGATCCCGGGATAAGTCTGCACCATCCGGCCGATGCGCAGATCTCCGCGGAAAACAAATAAAATATGAATAATAACGCCGCTTCTGTATTATCTATTTTTTTGTCCGATCTGTCTGTTTTTCAGCTTTCTTTCAGCTGTTTTCATCTGTTTTTCATCTGTTTTCAGGTGTTTTTCCGCTGTCTTTCATCTGTTTTTCATCTGTCTTTCGGCTGTCTTTCTGCCGTCCGCTCGAACATTCCATCAAAAAATTTGATGCCAAGTTATGCAACTCATCCATGATACGGAATCCTCTCTTTTTTTCGTCTGCCCTGTCAGAGACTGCATTCCGGCCGATCCGTGCGGACAAGGATATTAACAAAGAATCCCTATTTCCGTTCATGACGCTGTTACCTGACACGGAAATACGCAGACTGCTTAAAAATATGCCGCCCCTGGCTGAAAATCTTATAGACGAAAACATCCAGGTACAGCCGGACGGCCTGGAACTGACTGTCCGCGAAGTTCAGGAACTTTCCGGATGCGGGGCTGTTGATTTTGACAACAGCTGCCGGCAGACGCCGTCGGGCATTCCCGTCGGATTCGATGAGGACGGCTGGGTTTTTCTCTCTCCCGGCATCTATCGCCTTCTCCTGAATGAGATCGTCCATATTCCGCCGGATCTTGCCGCTGTTGCAAGACCGCGCTCGAGCCTGATCAGAAGCGGCGTCACCCTCGGAACGGCCGTCTGGGATTCCGGCTATGAAGGCCGGAGCGAGTGTCTGATCGTGGTCCACAATCCGGAAGGTTTCCGTATCCGCAGAAACGCCCGCGTCATGCAGCTTCTCTTCTTCAGACTCTCCGGCGATGTCGGGAAAAAATACGACGGCATTTATCAGAACGAAAATCTCGACAAATGATATAAATAAAAGATCCGGTATTATTCGGACAAACAGAATTAATCTGATCAGTTCCTGATCAATTCCGGAATAATTTCCGAATAATTTCGGAATCATTTCTGAATAATTCCTGAATAATCTCCGAATAATTCCGAATAATCCTGTATTAAATTTTGATGCAATAACCTCATATAGGGATAAAAGCGTATTATATTATGCAGCCGGAATGATTTCGGGTGAACAACTATGAAAACGATGATCAGAACAGATATGAAAATTCCCGGACGGGAAACTTCTGAGAAGATCCGTTTATGTATGATGCGTACACAGTTTTTCACGATCAGTTCAGCCCGAACACGCCGGAAATTGCGGACGGCCGGAAGATCCGGAAATTTCCTGAATCCCCTGATTCCCCTGTTTTATGAGACACGATAATAAGACAGGCTGTGAAGTCAGCGGAAATGCAGCCGATCCGCAGAAGAGACTTTTCAGGATCCGGCGATATGCCGGTTCAGCTGCAGACCGAAATCCGGAAAAAGACAGTCTCAGAGTCCGAGAAACAGACAGTCTCAGAGTCCGAGAAACAGACAGTCTCAGAATCTGAGAAACAGACTGTCCGGAAAAATACAGGCCTGCAGAGCCTGAAACAAAACAAAACCGGAATTCTGATGCCGGATATCCGGCTGAAAAGACCGGGATCCGACAGAAACAAAGATGATCAGAAATTCCAAAGAGATCAGTCATTCAGAAGGTGAAAAATCATGCAGGTCAGAGACATTATGGTTGATGCGCCGACAATCAGCAAAGCAGACAAAATTTCCCACGCCCTTGAGATCATGGACAAGAAGAAAACCCGCCGTCTGCTTGTTCTGAACAACGGAGCTGTTGCAGGTATCCTGACGATGAGAAGCCTTGCCAAAGAGCTGGGCACTCAGAGAACGAAACCGGCTTCATCCCTCCCCGTCGTGACTGCAGTTACCGACAGCTACACGTTCATCGAACCGACAGAGGATTTCACGGACGCCGTGAAACTTCTGAAAGAAAAAGGCGGTGTCCTCCTGGTTTCCAGAAACGAGGAAGACGTCATGGGATGGATCACACCGATGGAAATCCTTTCCAATTACAAATTCGAAGGAACTGCCAAGGATGTCATGTCAACGACGCCGATCTCGATTCACCCGACGGACAGACTGGTCCACGCCAGACGTCTCATGATCGAAAACAACATCGGCCGTCTGCCGGTCATTGAAGGCGGAAAAGTCGTCGGTGTCATTTCCGAAAAAGATGTCGCCATCGCTTTCCAGGAATTCAAGGACAGTGTCCCGGACAAATATCAGGACGCCCGCCTGAAAGAGATCGTCATCAGCGACATCATGAAAACAAACCCGATCACGGCCGCGCCGGACACGCCGCTCTCCGAGATCGCCGACATCGTCATCAACAAAGATGTCGGTATCATCCCGATCATCGACAACGGCTCACTCGTCGGCATCGTGACCAGAAGACGCCTGATCAAATCCATCAAAACAGAATGACCGCCGCCGCAGGCGAAGGCATCGCGTGAGATCAATGATCACGGTTCAGACCGTTCAGCTCCGGCTGAACGGTCTTTTTTTTATCCGGCCTTAATCTGCCCGCATCTGTTTTCAGGCTTTTCTTCCGTTTTTCGCTTCCATTGTTTTTCTTCTTTTCCGCCGGCCTTTTCGTCCGTCCGGTCTTTTTTTCCGTTTTCCTTCCGGTCTTTTTTCCGTTTCCCTCATATCTTTTTTTCGGTTTCGGATCCGTGTTCCGCCGGATCTTTCCTGCCGTCATCCGGACTCAGAGATCCCGGCAAAAAACGGTAAGTCGTCCTGTCTGACAGAGGCTCTGCGCCGAAAGCGAGGTAAAAATCAATCCCCCGCCTGTTCCGGTCAAGACATTCCCATTCCAGACGGCCGTATCCGCGTTCGCCGACGATCCGCGCAAGTTCTTCCAGAAGACTTTTTCCGTAGCCTTTCCTGCGGTATTCGGGTCTGATATACAGGTCTTCGAGATGGATCCCGGGAAGCCCGAGGAACGTTGAAAAAGTCCGGTAAAAAAGAGCGAATCCGGCTTCCTTTCCTTCATCAAGGACAAAAATGACTTCTGCATTCCGGGTTTTAAAAAGATTCTCCCGAAGGAGTTCTTCCGTTGCGGTCACCTCGTTGCTCATGTCTTGATAGGCAGCCAGTTCTTTGATGAAATAAAGGATCAGAGGAATGTCCTCTTCTTCTGCGAATCTGAATTCAGGACCCGGCATAGCGGCTGTCTCCTGCATTTATTTTAAAAAATGTTCATTTGCTGTCTGAGGACGACGTTCTCAGAAAAACGGATGTTCCCGGAATGATCTTCGGAAACCTTATTCCCGGATCGTCTTTTTCCGGGAACGATGTTTCCCGAACGGTCATCTCAAAGGAAATATGCGCCGATATACGGCCAGACGATCATGAAGGCGAACGATATGACGATCGCCGCCGTCATCAGCAGACATATTTTTCCGGCAAGGGCTTCCGCTTTGGCTTCTTCCGTCCTGAATTTTTCAAAGACGGCCTGAAGCGCCGCTCTGAAAACGTGGCCGCCGTCGAGCGGCAGGGACGGGATGCAGTTGAAAAGGCCGACATAGAAATTCATCCAGCCGATCCAGAGGAGAAGATTCGCAACAGCGAAAATGCCTGCGCCGAGGAATGCTGCGTCTCCTGCTGCCTGATAGAAACAGGAAAGCGTCTCATTGAATCCGGTAAAGCCTTCGCCGGCCAGTCCGAAGAACGGCAGGGAAAGCAGGATGAACCATCCGGCGACGATCGTCTGAAGCCGTCCGGCTTCACTTCCTTCCGGAACGGTGCCTGCCGCCATCGACGGAATCTTTTTCAGGGTTTCCAGGTAACGTTCTGCATTGAAATAAGACAGATCAGCGCCCGGGAGGCCGTAGATCTGATCCGATCCGGCATAAGTGATGCCCAGATATGATCTTTCATATTCAGGCGGCCTGGCGCCGACTGTCATCGTGATCGTTTCCGGCAGATCCGGCGCGTTTTCATCATAGACGACAAGCTCGATGGTGTCTCCCGGCAGAACGGATGCCATGACCTGCACGAAATCATCCGTTCCTGTGATCGTCTTTCCGTTGACGGAGATCACCGTCATACCGGCTTTCAGTCCGCCGTTGTCGGCCGGCGAATTCTCCGTGACCGTCAGGATCCGGATGCCGCCGCGGACAGAAATGCTGCCTTCAGGGATCACATACCGGATCTCTTTCTCTTTTCCGTGATCGGACACGGTCAGCGTGATCGTATCGCCTGCTGAAAGATCCGCTGTCGCCGATCTGAAATCCTCAGGCGTCACCAGCGGCACGCCGTTGATCGCCGTGACCACCATGTTCTCAGAAAGACCCGCCGCCTGCGCAGCAGACCCGTCCGCCGTTCCGGTGATGATGAAATTGCCGACAGGGGCGATACAGCCGAGAACGACGCCGAAGAACAGGACGAACGCGACAAAGGCTGTACAGAAATTCGCCATGACGCCGGCGGAAAGGATCCTTGCCCGCTGGTGTTTCGTGGCCTTCTTCGGCACCTGCCCGGCTTCCGGATCCGCCGCAGCGGTCTCATTCTCATCCGTTTTTCCGGCAACTGTCACTGCTTCGGCTGCTCTTTTTTCCGCGGCCTCCATTTCGGCTTTTTTTGCCTCTTCCAGAGCCTTCATCATCGCTTCATGGGCACGGATCTCTTCGATCGTTGCCGTCAGATCATTAAATTCTTCTGCCGGTTCAGACGGATATTCATTTTCATCATCCGTTTTTCCGAAAAGTTCCTTTTCATCGATCTCGGCAAAACCGCCGACAGGGACAAGTGCATAAAGAATGCCCATGGATTTCACACGGATCTCTTCGGCGCGGCTCATGATCGCATGTGAAAATTCGTGAACGACAAGCGTGATGACAAGCGCTGCCAGACCCCAGGTGAAAGGAATGAAGTCATTCAGCCCCGGGATCAGCAGAAGATTCTGAACTTCGTTCGCCTGCGTCACAGCGGGGACGGATCCTTCCAGATAGGACGAGACGAGCGCATAATCCGCCAGAAGAATGACAGCCGTCATGAACAGCATACTGACGAACATCAGAAAAATGCCGACATCGCCGAAAAAGCGCCAGAAAGATCTCAGCTTCGAGAGACGGTCGATCGTTCTGAGAAAACGTTTTGTCCTGATCATCAGGATCGGGCCCGTCGCCGAAATATTGTGCGCTTCAAGATAACCGTTTCTGTCCAGCACGAT
>JAGAEB010000104.1 GCA_017613335.1 Methanosarcinaceae archaeon | reverse complement strand
CTCATGAAAAATCCGGCAGACACTGCGTCAGATTCCGTCAGAACAGCTGTCAGGGGGGTAAACCCTGAATGAATAAAAAGGTATCGTGATGCGTGAAAAACAGCGTCGGGAGGCACCATATAATAATTTTATCGGATGTTGTTTTCCCGGGATATGTCTTCCCGCCCGTCGGCTTCCGGGGATCTGTTTTCCCGGTCGTCGTTTTCCGGGGGTCTGTTTTCCCGGTCGTCGTTTTCCGGGATGCCGGCCCCGGGGTCGTCCGGGATGCCGGGTTCGGCCGCAGAGATTTCCGATTCGTAGGTGTCGATGTTCCTGACTTTCATGAGGACGTGTTTGTTGTACGTCTTGAAGATGTCGCTGCGGGTGATGATGCCGATGAGTTTTTTCGGGTTCGATTTCATGACGACGGGGACGTGGCTGATGTCACCGGAGATGAAGCGGTCGAGGATGACGTCGAGCGTTTCGTGCGGGTAGGCGACGATGAGGTCTTTCGTCATGATATCTTTGATCAGGACCGTTTCCGGGTCGACGCCGATGAGTTTGTCGCGCGTGTCGCTGAGCGTGACGATGCCGGCGAGAGAGCCGTCTTTTCCGATCACGGGGAAGCCTGCGTGTCTGCTCGACTTCATCAGGGAGACGAGCGCGGCGGCGGAATTTTCCGCGGAGACGGTCTGGGCGCTCGTGTTCATGGCATCTTTGACGAGGAGAGAAGACATGACGTCGACTTCACGGCCTTCGCGGATGCTGTAACCTTTCCGGCGGAGCATTTCCGTGAAGACGGATTCCGGATGGAGCGCGCGCGTCACGGCATTTCCGATGACGCAGGCAAATGTGAACGGCAGGATCATGTTGTAGTCGTGCGTCATTTCAGCCAGGAGGATCACGGAAGTGAACATGGCGTTCGACGTACCGGCAAAAACGGCGCCCATTCCGGCGACGGCGTAGGCGCCTGTCTCGATCGTGATGCCCGGGACGACCGCGTTGCAGAAAACGCCGAAAAGAGATCCCAGGACGGCGCCGACGAACATGGACGGAACGATGGAGCCGCCGGCGCCGCGGGAGCCGAGCGTGAAGGAAAAAGCCAGCATCTTCATGACCATCAGGAAGATGAGGAAAGTGACCGGTCCCGGCGTCGTCACGACGTCGATGATCGTGTCGTAGCCGAGACCCAGGACCTGCGGGCAGAAAAAGCCGATGATGCCGACAACGAGACCGCCGATCGCGGGTTTGAACATGATGTCGACAGGAAGTCTCGTAAAGAGTTCCCGGACGGCATAGAATGATCTGATGAAAATGACGGAAACGACGCCCGCCAGAAAGCCGAGGATCAGGAAAAGCCAGATCTCCGTGAAAGGATCCGAGAGAGAATAGACCGGAAAAGTCAGTGCGTCCGATCCGAAAAAGACGTTGAAGACGAATGTGGAAAAAACAGATGAAAGGACGACCGGGATGAAAGTCCGCGTTTCAAGCTCGCCGATGATGACTTCCATGACGAAGACGATGCCTGCGAGCGGCGCATTGAAAGCCGCCGCAACGCCTGCCGCCGCGCCGCAGCCGAGGAAAATGCGCAGGTTCTGTCCTTTGATGCCGAATATCTTGGCGATGAGAGAGCTGACGCCCGATCCCATGAGGACGCCCGGGGCTTCTTTGCCGGCAGAACCGCCGGTACCGATCGTGATCACTGACGCGAACGCTTCGAGAATGGCATATTTCGCATGAAGACGCCCGCCGTGAAGAGCCGCAGCTTCTATGACGCTGCTCACGCCGTAACGGATCTTCAGGGAATACCGGATCAGAAGGCCGACGGCAAGACCGCCGATCGCAGGCATCAGGATGATCAGATAACCGGGGAGCTGATACAGGAACAGAAGAGATGACGCATAGGCGACGGATCCCGTCAGCATTTTGAGAAGAAGCGTGTAGATGCCGATCATGACACCTGTCGCGATGCCGATGAGGCAGGCGATCAGAGCGATCTTCGTGCTTCCGGAAAAGACGTTCTTTCTCAGATAAGAATCAAAACGCGCAAAAACATCCCCGGAAGATTCCGGAGAACCGCGGCTGTCATGAACGGAAAGGTGATTCTTTAAGGACACGAGACCATCTCTGAAACGGGATTATGTCACAGAATAATGACAGAAATGCAGAAAAATCCGCCCGGAGATCTGCATATGAAATCCTGAAAACAGAGAGAACATGCCTATAAAAACATTTGGGAAACGGAAAAACCGCAGGATATAAAAGACCGGAAAATGAAGAGCGGCAGTACCGGAAAAGACACCGCGGAAGATATCGCAGATGCGGGGCGGACGATGTGTGATCCCCGGATGCATCATAAGAGATCGCGGGATCGCATCATAAGAGATCGCGGGATCGCATCATAAGAGATCGCGGGATCGCATCATAAGAGATCGCGGGATCGCATCATGAGAGATTGCGGAATCGCTTCATAAGAGATCACGTCATAATAAGTCCCGGCAGAAATATCAGCAAATGTCAAATATCACGAAGCTGTAAAGACTGCCTGATTTTTCAGTGAACTGACCCCGGCGTCAGCCCGGGCCAAGAGGTATCAATCATGCTTAAAGTATCCGGAATTGTCAAAGAATATGAGACGGAAAACGGGAAAAAACGTGTTCTTGACGGCCTGAGCTTTGAAGTCGGAGAGGCCGAGATCTTAGGCATCACGGGAAAAAGCGGCGCCGGAAAAACGACTTTGATGAAGATCCTTCGCGGTGTCGAGGATTTCGATGACGGTTACATCGAGATCGACGGCGAAAGGATCGGTCCGCATGCAGGCATCGACGGAGAGCTCAGACTCCGTCATGCAACAGCCATCCACCTTCAGCGGAATTTCGGTCTTTGGGGAGGCCCGGCGATCGAAAACGTCATCCGTCGTCTGAATTACAAGATCGCCGGAACGGAAGCGCTCCCGATGAAAGAGCACTACACCTATCAGCCGCTTTACGATGAGGCGATGGAGATCCTCAAAATGGTCCGGCTCGACCATAAGGCTCTTCATTCCACCGATCAGCTCAGCGGCGGTGAAAAACAGCGTCTCGTTCTGGCCAGACAGATCGCGGCAAAGCCGCGCATCCTTCTTCTGGACGAACCCGTCACGATGACGGGACCGGATACGAAGCAGGAGATCCTCGACGTCATCAGAGAGCTCAAGGAAAAACTTCACATCCCGATCCTTGTCGTCTCCCATCTGCCGGAGATCCACATGTACCTGGCAGACCGCGTCATTTTCATCGACAACGGAAAAGTCGCAGCAGACGGAAAACCGGAAGAGATCCTCCGCCTGTTCCTGAAAGAGATCGAGCCGAAAGTGGAACCGGCACAGCTCACGGAGAAGACGCCCTGCATCAGAGCCGAGCATATCAGCAAGAGATATTCTCTTATCAGGGTCGGCGAAGTCCTGAACATAAAGGATCTCAATTTTGAGATCAACCGCGGCGAGATCGTCACGCTCATCGGCAGTTCCGGCGCCGGAAAGACGACGATCATGAAGATCATCGAAGGGCTTATCCCGCCGACGGAAGGGAAAGTGTCTTTCCTTTACCGCGAAAAGAGGGACGGAAAACTGACAGGTGAAGAAGAATGGATCGATGTGTCCAATTTCACGGACCGCCGCATCTATCTCAGAAGCGCCATGAGCATCATGAATCAGGAATTTTCTATGTCCGTCAATTCGACCGTTCGCGATCAGATCCGTTTCCGCCTCAGCATGAAACGCCGGGAAGCCGTCGACAGGTCGATCGAGATCGCCGAAGAACTCGGTCTTCCGAGACAGATCCTGGATATCATCTACCGTCTGCCGGATATGACGACGGAAGAAAAAGACCGCGTCATGAATGAGATCGGCCTGCCGGACGAGATCTTCGCGGAACTCTTCCCGACGATCCCGTATGAAGATGTCGATCAGTATGCGGTCCCGGTCTTCAGGGCGCTCGATCTGCCGCTCGAGATCCTCGACAGAAAGCCCCCGGAGATCAGCGGCGGCGAGCACGTCAGAGCCTTCATCGCCCTGAGTCTGGCCACGTCTCCGGATTATCTCCTTCTGGACGAACCTTTCGGCGACCTCGACCCTGTGACGCTCCGCAGCGTGACGAATGCCCTCAAACGCATCAACAAAGAATTCGGAACGACGATCGTCCTCGTCAGCCATCACATGGACTTCGTCAAAGAAGTCTCCCATCGGACTCTCCTGATCGAAAACGGCGCTCTTGTCATGGACGGAAGTCCGGCAGAGACCTGCGAAGCCCTCGTGAAGAAGAGCAAAGCCGTATACCTCGACTACGACATGGAAAAACTGCTCGACGCCTGAGATGAGGCTTTTCCGATGTCCGGATAACTCTGCATTGATGCAATGCAGAGTTATTTTTTTGGATGTGTGAGCACATTTGAACTGGAATATAAAAAACACACCGAATATATGGGAGACCGGACGGCGACCGCCGTGCAAAAATCAGAACGGAAAAACAAAAACGCAATAGATATGACAAACAACAACAGCATATCAAATGGATATGATTCTGATGTGTTTGTCAGTAATCCGGTCGAAAGTCCGGGTAAATCTTACAGATCTTCTGCAAGAGGAATTCATTCATAATTCAATTCATCGACATGACAAAGGAGATAACACACACGATACGCCCACTTCAGAATCCAATAGCAAATGCTCAAAACCAAAGCCGTG
>JAGAEB010000103.1 GCA_017613335.1 Methanosarcinaceae archaeon | reverse complement strand
TCTGAATCAAGATCAATAATCGTCGTCTGAATCAAGATCAATATTCACCGCCTCATCAAAAACAACATCCACTGTCCCATCAAAAAACAATATCCGTCTTCTCACAAAAACAATATTCATTGTCGCCGGAACAGCATTCATCAGGTCATTTCAGTACTTTTGCGCCCGTCACTTCTTCTTCCGGAAGTCCTTCCGCCATGATCACGTCATCTCTGTTCAGCTCTTCGTCGGAAAGGCCGCAGACATCGAATCTGAAGACTTTTGAGCCGGATGCGACGATCGACACGTTCCAGACATTGTCGTATTCACTGCCGAAAGAGAACGATTCGGCCGGCGCAGGGCTCGGCGCATCGATGCTGCAGGGGCAGATGACATGAAGTTTTAATTTACGGGACGATGTACCGTAATTTCTGAGCATGACTGTCACATGGGCTCTGCTACTGTCCTCTTCATCCCTCGTGATCCTTTTCCGGATGAGGAGATTTCCCATGATGTTGGCCACGACGGGGCTTATGTCAGGCACATCTTTTCCGGCGATCGCAGCTGTTTTTTCAGCCATGACCGGAAGCAGTTTCGTGATGATGATCTCTTTTTCACGCCTTTTCTGAAGCTCGCCCTGTTTTCCGAGATACGTCTTGAGTTTTCTGGCCGCTTCTTTGACGGCAAGCTCCGTTTCCTCCCGGATGACCGGGATATCGGCGACGGCATCTTTTGATTCGGACGTGAACGGAACATTCGTCGACGCAATGTGGATCAGAACGATGAACGGCCCGAAGGGCAGACCGCCGCCCGGCTGACTGATGCCGTACTGTTTCCATTTGATGCCTTCAACGGCCTGCGTCAGGACGCAGGCGCCCTGCTGATAGAGGAGCGGCACGCGGTTTGCAAAACGGAGGACATCGATCTTCTGGTCTTTCGGAAAACTGCCGCCGTAGGCGAGTCCGACTTCAATGATGAACGGGTTTCCGGAATAGATCTCAGGTTTCCGGCAGGACGTCGCGATGAAATCGACATTGTATTCCTTCTGAAGACCTTTGTAGATGAGATCGTCTCCGATCGGTGACAGACAGTCCGTCGACGGCGCCATGATCCTGACTTTTGAAAACGCAGCGAGGAGTTTTTCGGCTTCGGAATGCGTGATGTCATGCGGATCTTTTTCCGGATCGATGCCGGCTGCCCGGCAGATCTCATCTGCGGTCTGAAGACCGATCTTTGAAAAAGAATAACGCAGGAAAGGCGCCAGTTTCTGACGCTCCGTATAATGGAGCATCTTGATGAGCATGCCGAGTTCGATGCCGTGCGGATGGGGCAGAACTTCTTCCGGTCTGACGGGCAGCTGCTCCGTGGCGCGTTCGAAGAGGATCTCATTTCCGTCCGGCTCGATGAGGCGGATGCGGGCATGCGGATTGACGGTCGCCGTCGATTTCAGGTATTCGGCGATCGACTGCTTTCTGCCCTTGACGTAAGACGCCCTCATCTCAAGTTCGATGTGCGTTCCGTGCGGTCTCGGCCAGTCGATGATCTCATCTTTCAGGATCTCGGGTTCATTCGTGCTGGTGTCGATCATGAGTTCATAAAAATGTGCCGGCTCATCAGGGCCGATCTTTGAAATGACGCTCGTCGTTTTTCCGGCCGTGATCTGTGAGTAGAGGACGGCGGCGGAAATGCCGATGCCCTGCTGGCCGCGGCTCTGCCTGAGCGCATGGAAACGCGATCCGTAAAGCAGTTTTGCAAAAACCTTCGGGATCTGTTCCTTGACGATGCCGGGCCCGTTGTCTTCTTCAATGATATAGAGCGAATCGTTGTCGGCTTTTTCGATCCGGACAAGGATATCCGGCAGGATCCCCGCTTCTTCACAGGCATCCAGAGAATTGTCCACAGCTTCTTTGATCGTCGTGATCAGAGCGCGCGGCGCCGAATCAAAACCGAGGATATGTCTGTTTTTTTCAAAAAATTCCGCAACGCTGATCGATCTCTGCTTCTCGGCGAGCTTTCTCGCGATGGGCGCCTCTTTTTCAGGTTTTTCCGTATCCTGCGGGCCGTCGTCGCCGGAGGCGCTTTCATCTTTACTGCCGGCGCCCCGCTTAGATCTTTTCCCGGATCTGCGCGCCTTTCCGGCGTTCTCTGAAAAATCATCCGGACCGTCAGCATTTTCCGGACGGTCATCCGGTGAAGGATCTGATGTTCCGTCTCCGGCATTTCCGGAAAGGCCGGCATCATTTTCCGGAGTGTCATCGAAAATTCCGGACTGATCCTCACGATCATCCGTCAGCAGATTTTCCTTCTTCGTTTTCATTGTGGTCATTCCCCCTGCAGAAGATCTCCTTCTGACAGAAGATCCGTTCAGACACCTCAGGCCGGCCGTCACGAAAAAAATTCCCGCTCACGATCCCGAGAAGTCCCGGAAAACAGATCCGCCTGTTTTTCTGGAGGATCCGGCCTGATCTTATTTTTCTGCGCCTGTTTCGTGATCCCTGATCACGGACGGCGCGCAGATGTTCACTCGTCTCCGCTTTTCTTGATCTGAAGGACGGACGCTTCCGCATCGCCGGCAACGGCGGCGATAAAAGCAACGGTCCTGACAGACATCTTTTCCGCGTCCAGGATCGCCTCGATCTGATTTTCCGGCATGTTTTTCTTGCCGTCATCCGTCAGAACGATGCAGAAGCAGCGGAATTCACCTGTATCAACATAAAAATCGAAGAATCTGCCGTTCACCTGGAGGATATTGACGACAGATTTAAGCTCATCCCAGCTTCTGCAGCAGAAACGGTTCTGAGATCCGGAGTTCTGAACATACCAGTCTCTGGAAATATTCTGATAGGCCAGATACTGCCTGTTGACATCCTCGGCAAATTTCTGAACTTTTTCGGAATCTTCCCTGACGCTGAAATATTTCCAGCCGTTGTCATTGAAATACTGTTCTGCCAGGACCATCAGGATTTTTTTCATAGACTCGGAATTGATCTTCATTTTGACACCTCGCGGATGAAAGACGCACGGAACACCGCCCCGGAAAGGCCCGACATCCTCAGAAATGATGGGAATATGATGTTTCCTGTTAAAATCCTTTGCATATCCATACATGTTAATAATAAACAGAAGACCCGTTTTGACGTCATGTTCTCCTTTTTTGAGCGAAATCCTGATCTGAAAAGGCAGGATCCGGGAAAAAGCATAAAAACAGACGGATCATGACGAAAAAAGAATGCGGAAAGATCGGCAGCTTTCAGGCGAATACCTGATCATGTCAGATGTCAAAACGGTCAGATGAGCAAAAACATATGTGTTCCGGATTCTTATATAACGAAAAATGATCAATACAGGCTGATTTCAGTATGATCGCCGACAAATGACAGGTCGTCAACAGATCATTATTCTGAGGGAGAGAAACATGAGATACAAATATTGTCCGAACTGCGGTTCAGAACTGACAGAGATCCACGCCGGCGACGACGGCATGGTCCCGTACTGCGGGCCGTGTGATAAAAGATGGTTTGACACATTCCAAAGCTGTATCATTGTACTGACATATAACGAATTTGATGAGATCGTCCTCGCGCGGCAGGGATATCTGTCTGACAAATACGCCACATTTACATCCGGCTTCATAACCCCCGGCGAAACGGCGGAAGAATGCGCCGTCAGAGAAGTAAAAGAAGAACTCGGCCTTGATCTGGAATCCCTGACGTACGCGGGAACCTATTGGTTCGGCGCCAGAGAACAGCTGATGCACGGATTTATCGGGTTTACCCATAAAGCGGAACTGAAGCTGTCCGAAGAAGTCGACTCTGCCGAATGGGTTCCGGCGCAGGAAGCCCCGAAGACGATGTATCCGGATATGCCCGGCAACTCAGCTTATGCCATCTATCGCCTGTTTCTGAAAATGCGCGGTCTGTCCGAATGATATCATCTGAATGATATCATCTGATCGGATCTGATCGCGGAAGACTGCGGAAACGGTGAAGACTGAATAAAGAAAAAATCTGATAAAGAAAAGACCTGAACAGATGCGGCTGTCCGAAGGCCTGAACATGCCTGCCAGAAACAGATCAAAGTCGAAAGGAGCTGAAAACAGATGAACGACAATATACCCGAAAAGATCATGATCAGGGGCGCGAGAGTGCATAATCTGAAAAACATCGACGTGGACGTTCCGTTAAATAAGATCGTCGGGATCGCCGGTGTCTCCGGATCGGGGAAATCATCGCTTGCGCTCGGCGTGCTGTACGCGGAGGGTTCGAGACGTTATCTGGAATCCCTTTCGACCTATACACGCCGGCGCATGACACAGGCTGCCCGTGCCGACGTCGATGATGTATCGTATGTCCCTGCTGCGCTTGCGCTCCATCAGAGGCCGGGCGTCCCCGGCATCCGTTCGACCTTCGGAACGGGCACTGAACTTCTGAACAATCTGCGTCTCATGTTTTCACGGCTTGCAAGCCACCGCTGTCCGAACGGACATTATTGTCAGCCTTCGATGGCTGTTGCGGCAGAACGTCCGCTTGTCTGTCACGAATGCGGGGTCTCTTTCTTTCCGCCGGGCGCAGAGCAGCTGGCCTTCAACAGTCAGGGCGCCTGTCAGAAATGCGGCGGCACAGGCATGGTGCGCGCCGTTGACGAATCGACACTGATCCCCGACGAGAGCCTCACGATCGACGAAGGCGCGGTCGCGCCGTGGAACAGCCTGATGTGGTCGCTCATGACAGATGTCTGCCGCGCCATGGGTGTCAGGACGGATGTGCCTTACCGCGACCTGACCGATGCGGAAAAAGAGATCGTCCTGCACGGTCCGATGGAGAAGAAACACATTTTCTACCGTTCGAAGAACAAAGAAAGCGTTACGGCAGGCGAAATGGATTTCACTTATTACAGCGCGACGGCGACCGTGCTGAACGCTCTGAGCAAAGTCACCGACGAAAAAGGCATGAAACGCGTCGGCAAGTTCCTGAAAGAAGAGGTCTGCCCCGACTGCGGAGGCACCCGTTTTTCAGAGGAAGCCAGAGCGCCGAAGATCCGCGGGCTTTCGCTGGCGCAGGTCTGTGAGATGCCTCTCTCCGAACTGTGCGAATGGGTCGACGGCGTTCCTTCATCGCTCCCCGAAGAAATGCGTCTGATGTCGGAAAGCATCTGTTCTTCTTTCCGCCTTTCTGCCAAAAGACTCATGGATCTCGGCCTTTCCTACCTTTCACTCAACAGGGCGTCTTCCACGCTGTCCACGGGTGAACGCCAGCGGATGCAGCTCGCCCGCGCGGTGAGGAACAGGACAACGGGTGTATTGTATGTACTCGACGAGCCGTCGATCGGCCTTCACCCGTCAAATATCGTCGGGCTGACCGGCGTGATGCATGACCTTGCTGCTGACGGAAATACCGTTATCCTGGTCGATCACGATACGCAGATTCTCCGCGAAGCCGACTGGCTGATCGAAATGGGGCCGGGCGCCGGTGCATCCGGCGGACAGGTGATCGCCGAGGGAACCGTTCCCGGGATCATCGCCGACAAAAACTCCCGCATCGGCGCCTTCCTGACGGACGATCATGCCCTGCTCAGGCCGAAAGCATCCGCTTCTGAAATGTTCGACATCGGAAGAATACATCTGTCGACAGATGCGCGCCACACCGTCAAACCGCTGGAAGCAGATATCCCGAAAGGCAGGCTCACGGCAGTGACAGGCGTTTCCGGCTCGGGAAAGACGACGCTTATACTGGAAAGCCTTGTGCCGGCTCTCGAAGCCGTGATCGCCGGCGAAAAGCTGCCGCCTCATGTCCGCAGCATCACGGCGGAAGGGATCGGACACATCAAGCTCATTGACGCTGCGCCGATCGGCATCAATATCCGCTCGACCGTTGCGACCTATGCTGACGTGCACGACGAACTGCGGAAAATATTCGCCCGCACAGATGACGCCAAGGAGAGGGGTATAAAATCGTCCGCCTTTTCCTACAACACGGGCGATCTCCGCTGTCCGGTCTGTGACGGCACAGGCTCTGTCAGTCTGGATATCCAGTTCCTGCCCGATGTGGATATCTCCTGCCCGGAATGCCGCGGATCAAGATACGCCCGGGAAGCATGGGAGATCCGTCACACGAACAAGGCGGGTGAATCACGTTCCCTGCCTGAGATCATGGCAATGGATATCAATACGGCGATCGATTTCTGCAGAGACATGAAGCTCGTCCGCAGCCGCCTGGAAGTCCTCAAAAGTCTCGGACTCGGCTACCTGACGCTCGGCGAAGAAACGCCCGGCCTCTCCGGCGGTGAAGCACAAAGACTCAAACTGGCCGGCGAAATGGGAAAACTGCAGAGCGATTCTGTTTTCGTGTTCGACGAGCCGACGATCGGTCTCCACCCGCTCGACGTACAGACACTTCTCAAAGTTTTTCAGACGCTGATCGACAACGGCGCAACGGTCATCATCATCGAACACGATCTCGATGTGATCCGCAATGCCGACTGGATCATCGATATGGGCCCGGGCGGCGGCGAACAGGGCGGCCGGATCGTCGCCGGCGGCACGCCGGAAGATATCCGGAAAAATAAGGACAGCATCACAGGCCAATTCCTGTAACCCATATAAACCATGCAACCATGTAAACAATGCAAATCATGCAACCCATGTAACCCATGTAAACAATGCAAATCATGCAACCCATGTAAACAAGGCAAATCATGTAACCCATGTAAACAATGCAAATCATGCAACCCATGTAAACAATGCAAATCATGCAACCCATGTAAACAATGCAAATCATGCAACCCATGTAACCCATGTAAACAAGGAATTCATTCCTCTGCAAAGGAAACGGATTGCCGGAACAGACCGGCGATCATGTTTCTCACCCGCGTCTGTCCCGTCTTTCGGTTTTTCGGAAATCATGTCTTATTTATACGTTTCCTGTATCCTTCGATCCGCGCCCGGTCTTTCCGCACCATCATCCGTTCATATCTTTTCAGCCATTCATTATTTGATTTCCCGGGGTCTTCTCTATATAAACATTTATATACGTTGGTTAAATGCTATATATACTACTCTTATCCGCTGTCGGACAAAAAAACGACAGCTTCTCGGGATATGTTCCCGGAGTTGATCACCATGGCTGATGCTAATATTAAGATTGAAAACATTGTGGCTTCGACCAAGCTGGCAGACTCTTTCGATCTGAACATGATCGTTGAAAAATTCCCGTCAGCAGAATACAACAAAAAGAAGTTCCCGGGACTCGTTTACAGAGTAAGCGGACCCAAAGCGGCTTTCCTGATCTTCACTTCCGGAAAAGTCGTCTGTACAGGCTCCAAGATCGTCGAAGACGTCAACAAGGTCATCGGGAACCTTGCCTTAAAACTCCGCGAGATCGACGTTCCGTGCTATGACAAACCCGACATCTCCATCCAGAACATCGTCGCCTCCGCCGACCTTCAGACCGTCCTCAACCTGAATGCCATCGCCGTCGGCCTGGGTCTTGAAAACATCGAATATGAACCTGAGATCTTCCCGGGTCTCGTTTACAGAGTCGATGATCCTAAAGTCGTTATCCTCATCTTCAGCTCCGGAAAACTCGTCGTGACCGGCGGAAAAACGCCCGATGACTGCGCCCGCGGCGTCGATGTCATCCACGAGCAGCTCGACAACATGGGTCTTCTCTGACATTCCCGAAAATTCATCCGGATCTTTTCCGGATGAATCCTGTCTTTCCGGGATCTTTTCCTGACGGATGCAGTCTTTCCGGGATCTTTTCCTGACGGATGCAGTCTTTCCGGGATCTTTTCCTGACGGATGCAGTCTTTCCGGGATCTTTCCTGACGGATGTTGTCTTTCCGGGATCTTTTCCT